>JBBIUO010000027.1:4600-18863 GCA_037440205.1 Chloroflexota bacterium | reverse complement strand
CGCGCATTGCATTCAACCGCCCCGAAGTGCGAAACGCCTTTCGACCCGATACGATCAAGGAAATGATCGAAGCCTTCGAGAATGCCTGGGAGGACACGCGCATCGGTGTAGTCCTGCTGACAGGCAATGGTCCCGCCAAAGACGGCAAATACTCCTTCTGTTCCGGCGGCGACCAGAGAGTGCGCGGACACGCGGGTTACGTCGGCGAGGACGGCGTGCCGCGCTTGAACGTGCTCAAACTTCAGCGCATCATCCGCAGTATGCCAAAGCCGGTCATCGCCCTCGTGGCGGGATACGCCATCGGCGGCGGACACGTCCTGCACGTCATCGCGGATTTGACCATCGCCGCGGACAATGCCATTTTCGGGCAAACAGGCCCAAAGGTCGGTTCGTTCGATGGCGGGTTTGGTTCCTCCTATTTGGCGCGCGTCGTCGGTCAGAAAAAAGCGCGCGAGATTTGGTATCTCTGCCGTCAGTACAACGCGCAGGAAGCGCTCGAAATGGGGTTGGTCAACAAAGTCGTTCCCGTTGAACAGCTCGAAGCCGAGGGCGTTCAATGGGCGCAGGAGATTCTTGAGAAGAGTCCGCTGGCGATTCGCAATCTCAAGTCCGCTTTCAATGCCGAACTCGACGGGCAGGCTGGTTTGCAGGAAATGGCGGGCAACGCCACCATGCTCTTTTACATGTCCGAGGAAGGGCAGGAAGGCCGCAATGCCTACAACGAAAAACGCAAACCGAACTTCCGCAAATATCCCTGGCTGCCGTAAAACAACATGTCATTGCGAGGAGCCGCTGGTCGAGTAGGGCGAGTATTCTTCTCGCTCGTATCGAGACCGAGGCGACGAAGCAATCTCCCTTTTACAAAGAGATTGCTTTGGCTTTGTCTCGCAATGACATAGAAAGGAACAAATGGATTGGCTTGACGAACGCGCCGCGCAAACGCCAAATAAAATTGCGCTTGAATTCAATAAACAAACGTGGATATACTCCGCTTTGAATGATTGGGCGGAGGCGATTGCGGGGCATCTCGAAGCGCGCGAAATTAAATGTGAAACGCGCGTTGCCATTCATCTCGCCAACCAGCCCGTGTACGTTGCGCTCATCCATGCGCTGGCCCGCATCGGCGCGGTGGCGGTTCCGCTTAACATCCGCCTCACCGAATCCGAACTCAAATGGCAAATTGAACAAAGCCAATGTGATTCCCTGATTTGCGAATCGGAACTGATCGGACTCTCAAAGCGGATTCTTGTCTCCGAACTTTTCTCAACGCCCCGGCAGTTTCCCGCACGGACTCGTCCCGGCCCCGGGCCTGATTCTGTCCAAGGGATATTTTTCACCTCCGGCACGACCGGCTTCCCAAAAGGCGCGATGCTGACCTTCGCCAATCACCGCGCCAGCGCGCTTGCCTCCGCCGAGCGCCTCGGCGTTGACTCACGCGACCGCTGGCTATTGACCATGCCGCTCTACCACATCGGCGGCATGTCCATCGTTTTTCGCGCCGTGATCTACGGAATCACCATCGTCCTTCATCCCAACTTTGACGTGGACATGGTTCATCACGCGCTCACAAAAGAGAACATCACCATCGTCTCGCTTGTCCCCACCATGCTTCACCGACTGCTGGAGAAATATCCCGATTTCAAGCCGTCATCGTCCCTGCGTGTGATTTTGCTTGGAGGCGCGGGCGCGCCTGCCGGCCTCCTCGAAAAAGCCCTCGCGCTGAATTTGCCCATCGCCCTCACCTATGGCCTGACCGAGGCCACCTCACAGGTCGCCACGTCCACGCCGGAGCAGACCCGTGTCAAGCCCGGCAGTGTTGGCAAACCATTGCCCGGCACAACCATTGACATCTTGGACGAATCGGGCAAATCGCTTCCAAACGGAGAAATCGGCGAAATCGTCGTCAGCGGCAGAACGGTGATGCAAGGCTATCTTGGCAGGTCACGCTTGAAGCGTGACCTACACACCGGCGACATTGGCTATCGTGACGCAGATGGCGATTTATGGATCCTCACGCGCCGCGCCGATTTGATTGTCAGCGGCGGCGAGAACATCTACCCCGAGGAAGTGGAACGCGCTCTGATGAAGCATCCATCCGTGAGCGAAGCCTGCGTCGTCGGCGTGCCTGACGATGAATGGGGACAAATCGTCGCCGCGGCTGTCGTCCTGCGTGAACCATGCAAAGGGGAGGAACTGATTCAGTTTTTGCATGAACAGGTTGCGGGTTATAAAGTTCCGAGGCGCATCGTTTTCGTTGAATCCCTTCCGCATACCGCGTCAGGCAAATTGAAACGCGCTGAATGTACCGCGACATTCCTGTCGCACCACAAAGACCATGACTAACACTACATTCATTTCCCTTCCCAACAACCTCCAGATCGGCGGAAATGACATTCTGCTGATGGCGGGGCCGTGTTCCGTTGAAAGTTACGAACAAGTTTACGCCGTCGCAAAAACGATGAGCGCGTCTGGCTTGCACGTCATCCGCGGCGGCGCGTTCAAACCGCGTACCTCGCCACATGCGTTTCAAGGATTGGGACTCGAAGGGCTGAAAATCCTGCGGCAGGCCGCGGACGAATTTGGTTTGCTCGTCATCACCGAGGCGCTGGGCGTGGAACAATTGCCGATGGTTGTCGAATACAGCGACATCATCCAGATTGGAAGCCGCAACATGCAGCATTTTCCATTGCTCTGGGCGGCAGGCGAACAACCGAAACCGATCCTGCTCAAACGCGGATTCATGTCCACGATTCAGGAATGGCTCGCGGCGGCGGAACACATCACGTCGCGCGGAAATCAAAAGATCATTTTGTGCGAACGCGGCATTCGCGGCTTCGACCCCTCCACGCGCAACGTGCTGGATGTAAACGCAATTGCCCAAATAAAAACAACAACACATTTCCCAATCATCGCCGATCCGAGCCACGCCACCGGCCGCGCAGATTTGGTCTTCGCCGCATCGCGCGCCGCCCTTGCCGCAGGCGCAGACGGCTTGCTTGTCGAATTTCATCCCAATCCCGCCGCCGCGCTTTCCGATGGCGAGCAATCCCTTCCACTCGAATCACTGCCCGGTTTCGTGGATGAAATGCGCCGCATCGCATCTGCAATGGGACGCGGGCTGGCGTAGTGTTTACCATCGGCAATTCCCAAAACCCGCCGCTCGTTTTTTTACATGGCTTTCTTGGCAGCGGGCAAAGCTGGCTCGAAATTGCGCGCCCATTCAGCGAAGAATATTTTTGTATTCTGCCCGACCTGCCAGGTCATGGCGAAAATACAAATGGCGATCTTTCCTCATTCTTGAATTTCGATATTTTGACCGAATGGCTATTGCATCTGCTGGATGAAATCCCCGCGCCGAAAATCCATCTCGTTGGATATTCTCTCGGCGGTCGCGCCGCCCTGACATTTGCCTGCCGTTTCCCGGAGCGGATCCTTACCCTGACGCTTGAATCCGCCAGCCCCGGCATCGTGGACGAATCCGAGCGCGCCCGCAGGCTTGCACAAGACGCCGCCCGCGCCAAATCTATTTTGAAAGATGGAATGTCTGCTTTTGTTGAACAATGGTATCGAATGCCGCTCTTTGCCAGTCTGAACAATCACGCTGAAAAATTGTCCGTCATCAAAGAATCCGCCTCGCTCAACGATCCGCGCTGGATGGCAAAAGTCATCCTCGAACTCAGCCCGGGCGCGCAGACTCCGCTTTGGGATTCGCTCGCGAACATTGCATTTCCTGTTTTATTGATTGGGGGAAAGAAAGATGAAAAATACGCCGAAGCGCTTCGCAGGATGGCGGAAAAAATCCCAGCCTCGCGCCATGTCCTTGTGGCAGAGGCCGGGCATAACGTCCATGCGGAACAACCTGGGCAATTTATCCTCCTGTTGGATGAATTTTTGAAGAGCCGGTCATAATGCGGCATGATGAAGTTTAAAAATTAAATACCGTAACCGCGTAGTTGGCGTTCTCTAACGCCAACGGGCGCGTAAGAGAACGCGCCCTACACGATGTTACGTGATTATTTTCTTAAAAACCATAATGCCGCGTTACAGCAACATCCCCACAAAAAACAAGAGACTATACACCAGCGCGGCTTGTCCCGTTCCCGCCAGGGCCGCATTAAGCGGGCGTCCCTTTTGCGTAAAAACCGTCCGCGCGGTTTTGACGGCGATGGGCAGAGAGAGCCACGCCAGCAAGGACGCGACAGGCACAACCTTTGCCAGCGCCAGCGCGGGCAGGATCAAATAGGCAATCCCCACGCACAAAGCATATTCAGCCTTTGTAAATTGTTCGCCGAAGATCACGGCCCATGTACGCTTGCCAGCCTTGCGGTCGTTTTCGATATCGCGCAAATTATTGACGACCAAAATCGCGGTGATGATCAAACCGGGCGGAATCGTCATCCACCACGCGGCGGAGGAAACAAAACCAGCCTGCACGTAATATGTCCCTGCCACCGAAGCGAGACCGAAAAAGATAAAAACAAAAACATCGCCAAGCCCGTAATACCCCAGCGGAAACGGCCCTCCCGTGTACGCAATCGCCGAAATGATCGCGGCGATTCCAATGGCGATGACCGGCCATCCGCCAAGCCACGCAAGATACAGCCCCAACAACGCAGAAAGCGCAAAGACAACCGCCATTCCAAATTTCACTTGCGATGGAGAAAGCAACCCGGCCTGAGTCACGCGCGTCGGCCCCAGTCTATCGGGCGTATCCGTGCCGCGCTCGAAATCGAACACGTCGTTTGCAAGATTGCTTCCGATCTGCAACAACAACGCGGCAAGCAAACATGCCAGCGTCGCATCGAGCCGAAAAAATCCATCGCGCCACGCAAGCGCGCTTCCCATCACCACGCCCGCCGCGGCGGCTGGTAAAGTCCGCGGGCGAATCGCCAATCCCCAGGCCTGCCAGTTGATTGTTTGCACAGTCACATTTCACTCCAATTAAGTTTATTGTCGCGCAGTATAACTTATAATTGCGCAAATTATTTTCAGGAGACCTCATGGCACAACTCACAGGCAACGAACGCGCGACCTACGTTCAAAAGATGTTCACGCGAATCGCAAGACGATACGATTTGATGAATCGACTCATGACCGGCGGGCAGGACATCCGCTGGAGGAAACAAGTCATCAAACTCGCGCAGATCAACAATTCCGCTTCATTGCTCGACCTGGGAACTGGTACCGGTGATTTGGCACGGGAGGCCGTTTTGCAGTTTCCGCAGGCCAAAGTCACCGCCGCAGATTTCACACTCGAAATGATGCGCGTCGGCAGGAAAAACGGCGCGCTCAACTTCTCCACAGCCGACGCGCTCAAACTGCCCTTTGACGATTCATCCTTCGATGCGGTCATCTCAGGCTTTCTCATGCGCAACGTCATCAATCTCGATAAGGCGCTGGAGGAGCAATATCGCGTGCTAAAAAACGGCGGGCGCATCGTCATTCTCGATACGACGCGCCCGAAGAAGAACATCCTTTCCCCGTTCATTTGGATTCACCTGCATATCATCATCCCAACCCTCGGCGGCTTGTTGACCGGTGTCAGCGAAGCCTATCGCTACCTGCCCGAAACCACCGAGGGATTTGTCACCGCCGAAGACATGGCGGAACGCATGTCAAAGGCTGGATTCAAAGATGTCAAATTTCAAAGACTGATGTTCGGGACGATTGCAATTCACTGGGGGGAGAAATCGTCGTCAGGAAACAGCGAGCAGTGATCGGTGAGAAGTGAGGCGGCGATCAATCGGCAGTGGTCGGCATCCCAACTGTCTCTGCCCGTTTGAATTGATCCTTCGCGCCGAGTCTGATATGCAGGCTGTAAAACGCCAGGATGGCAACCATGCACAAGACGCTGTCAATGAACCAGATGGATTTCGGGTTGAAGTTATCCATCACCAGCCCCACCGCCCACGGCCCAATCATGGAGGGGACCGTCCACGTCAGGCCAAAGACGGCCATATAACGGGCGCGCATCTCCTCAGGCGCAAAGGACGCGGCAAGCACGTTGCTGGTGGGCATACCGATCATCTCGCCAATCGTGATGATGACCATCGTCACGATAAACTATGGGATCGTGGAAACGAATCCATACATGCCAAAACCGATCATGTAAAAGAAGGTGGCGGTCGCCATCATCAGGAACGGGGGATATTTTTTGATGACTCTCGTCACCCAAAACTGGAACACCACCACCGTCACCGCGCTGGATGACATGACCAATCCATAAAACTGCGGATCCACGTGATGAACATCGCGCAAATACACCGACAACACGTTGTACATCTGCTGATAAACGAGGATCATCAGGATGGAAGCCACGATGAATGCGAGAAAGGGATTGTCCATGAGCGCGACCCGGTAGCCGCTGATGGTCTGCCATAGCGATTCTTCCTTCACGGCTGTCTTCTCTTTTGGCTGGGGCTTTGTTTCGGGAATCAGGCGGAATACAAGGATTGCCGTGATGGTACTGATGACTGCGTCGCTCAAAAAGAGGTAGAGAAAATTGTACGAGGCAAGGAATCCGCCGATGGTCGGGCCGATGATCCAGGCGAAGTTGGCGACCACCCGCAAAATGCCAAAGCCCTCGGCGCGTTTTTCCGCAGGCAGGATATCGGCGACCATGGCATTGTGGGCGGGATATGCCACACTTCCCATCAACCCGACAAACACGGACAGTCCGTAAAACATGTAAAACTTATTCACAAAGCCGAGTGTGAGTCCGCTGAACGCGCTGACGATCAACCCAAACAAAATGATGCCGCGCCGGCCAAAACGATCCGCCAGTGCGCCACCGATGGTGCTTCCGATCATCCCCGCCACCGAATTCGTGGCAAGGATGATACCTGCCTCGGTCATGCCCACTCCGAATTTTTGCGTCACATAAAGCGCGAAAAAGGGCATGAGCAGGGTATTGCCGATCACATCGATAAATTGAGTCCCCGCCACCACCCAAAATGTGCGCGGGAATTCGTGATAGGTCCTGGATAATCTTTCGAACATTCTTCTCCTGAAATAGTCAATGAAAGTCTTTGGCGAATTGCCTGCCTGGTTTATTCACTCATCTTGCTTTGCAGGGCAAGATAAATCTCCCTGGCACTGCCCGCCAGGGCAAGTGTGCGGTACTGCGTAACATCAGTTATTCATAAGCAAGCACTTCGCGGACCGTTAAACGGGATGCAGTGCGGGCGGGAATGAGACTGGCCAGAACGCTTAGAACGATGACAATGGTCAGCCATAACCAAAGCCCCGGCATCGAGTAGGAATAGGTCAACGGCACGCCCATCACCGCCAGTCCAAGCGCCTGATTCAACCCCTGACTCATGGGAACGGCCAATGCCGCGCCCATCAGGCCACTCATCAACCCGATGACAATACCCTCTCGGATGAAGACCAGCCCAACGTTACGATTCGATGCGCCAATGGCGCGCAGTACGCCGATCTCACGCGTTCGTTCGAGGACGTTGATGCTCATCGTCCCCATCAATCCCAACCCGCCGACCAGGGCCAGCAGGATCGCCATCACCAGCAAAAGGGCAACGATTGCATCGAATGATGCCTCGGCCTCGGCGCGTTCATTGTTGATGGTGGCGACCATGCTGACGCGCACGCCGACACGCTCGAAATGATCCTCCAGCGCGCTGGTGGCGGCATCAACGTACGCTTCATCGTGTGACTGCATGGTAACCATGAGCGCATCCGCCTCGCCGACGCGGTTGGTAAGTCTGGTCATGTAATCGTAGTTTGCATAAATCATCGGCGCAAAAGCCATCCCCACATACGTCCCGACGATCTTGAAGGTATGCTCCTTGCCGTAGATTTTCAGGACGATATCGCCGCCAAGATGGAGTTCAGGCTCGTCCTGCAAAAACGCGGACGGGACAACCACCGCATTGTCATCGTCCGACACGAGCCATCTTCCCTCTGCAATGGTCGGGGAAACGATCAGGCTGTCGGGATGAACGGTGGGCGCGAACATATAGATCATGCCGCTCTCACTTTCATCCCTGCGAATCATGCGTGTGGGCAGATGAATCCAGACATCGGTTTTGGTCACACCCGGAACATTTAGCGCCTCGATCTGAACCTTTTCCGCGCGGTAGGTGCGGTCAAGGGTGAGCATCATATCACAGTTGAACCACTTGATCATGTCTTCGACGGTGCTCGACAAAGAAGCGCGGACATTGAAGACGCTGATAAATGTTGCCGATCCCAACGTAAGCGTGATCAACGTCAACGCCAGCCTGCCCTTGTTTCGAAAGGTATTTCTCACCGACAACAGAATCGAACGAACCGAAAAATTCCGCGCAAACCATACATTTGCGCCGGAAAGCAGCCGATCGATCCCGCTTTTGCCGAAGCCTCCCCTGCCCATGGTGTAACTGCTCATCGCCTCCGCCGCGCTGATGCGCAGACTGGCAACGAACGGGACAAGCGAAGCCAGCACCGGCAATATCAACCCAATAGCAACTTGGATCAAAAACGTCTGCGGCGGCACATCCATCGAATGGATATCGAAGTTGAAAAATACAGCCAGCGCACCACTGAGAGTGCGCGCGCCCTGCATCCCAAGCGGAATGGCGATCAACAGGGCCATTACGCCGTAGGCAAGCACCATGACCAGATACATTCCCAGGATCTGCATCGTACTGCCGCCCACCGCCTTCATCACGCCGATCTGCCGTTTTTGCTGGGTGAGCAACGCAGACACAGTATTGACCACAAGAAAAATGCTCAGGAAGAGCGACAACACGCCCAGAAATCCCATCAACAGCAGAATGCCCTGTAACACATCGTTCATGGGAAGCTGGCCCGGTTCGACGGTCATGCTCAGGGGAATTGTGTAGCCCGATTTCTCAGCCTTATCCTTCACGCGGTTGACCACCTGCTGCGCCCAGGCTTTGTCCTCCGGATGGGTTGAGATCACGTGCAGTTCGTTGAAGCCGTACGATTCGCCAAACCATTTCAACGTGTCGAACGTGATGTAGCCATATGGCGTGCCGTCAATTTGCGCGGGCAATTGCGCGGGATCATACGCGGACCCTGCAACGCGGATTCTCCGTTCGACATCGTTTGGGAACCTGACCAAAATCACATCGCCCACCTGCGCCTCGATGACGGAAAGCGCGGCGCGCTCGATCAATATCTCGTGTTCGGGCGGGGGCCAGGCCCCGCTTTGCGGAGCGACCTTGTTCACGCGGATGTCGTCATAATCGGCGACGACAAAGACCGTGAGGTTTTTCCACTCGCCCGATTTTGTCTGCACCCGGGCAGAGACATTCCTGCGAGCATCCGCCTCCTGCACATCTTTCATGGAACGAACAGACTCGATAAAGTCCTCGTCGAACAGTTCGGCAGTCCGCACCGTGCCGCTGGACGGGTTGATAGCCGCGAAACTTTCCGCCAGCCCTTCGGAGAGAATCGTGCGCGCGCTGAGAATGATCCCCAACGCGAACAGACCAACGGACATGGACAGCACGATCAACAGTGTGCGCGTCTTGTTGCCAAACAGATCGTTGACGACCTTGTACCAGCGCGCCCTAAGCATGGATGTTCTCCTTCAAAATACGTAGGTCACGTTTGCAACGTGACAACCACTGTCCGAAAATTTGTCATGCTGCAAGCATGACCTACACAACAACTTCGCCATCGGATAAGGTAATCACCCGTGAGCCGCGTTTGGCAACATCCTTGTCATGGGTTACCAAAAAGACCGTCCGCCCCTGCTGGACCAGTCCTTCGAAGATATCAACGACTGCCTTCGCAGTTGCCGAGTCCAGACTGCCGGTGGGTTCATCGGCGACGAGAATGGATGGGTCATTTGCCATGGCGCGCGCAATCGCCAGCCGCTGCTGCTGCCCGCCCGATAATGCCGTCGGGAGTTTCTTCGCGTGATCGGCGATTTCCACCTGCTCCAGCAAGGAGAGAGCGCGTTTGCGTTGTTCCCGGCGGGGATAACGCCAGGCAAAATCCATCGGCAACATGACGTTTTGCAGGACGGTCAGGGTCGGTAGGAGTTCAAAGGTTTGGAAAACCACGCCCATCGTCCTGCCCCGCAACCGCGCGGCTTTTTCAGTGCCGAATTTATGCAGGGGCTCGCCATTGACCCAGATTTCTCCCGATGTGGAACGATCCAGCCCGGTAAGGATGTTGACGAGCGTGGTCTTGCCGCTTCCTGATTTGCCGGTAACGACCAGAAATTCACCCGGAAAGATTTGCAGATCAATGCCATTCAACGCGGTGACAGAGCCGGCCAGGCTGTTGTAAACCTTGATCACGCCGCGCAACTCGATCAATGGATTAGCGGTTGACGAATTCATCTTGAATCCTCCCATCCACCAGGCGGATCGTGCGCTGGGCGCGAACCGCAAGTTCGTTGTCGTGCGTGACCATGAGGATGGTCTTGCCGGAGCCTGCCAGATTTTCAAAAAGCCGAAAAACCATCTCCGTGGATTTTGAATCCAGGTTGCCCGTCGGTTCATCGGCAGTGAGCAGAACGGGATTATTCGCCAAAGCACGGGCAATTGCCACACACTGTTGTTGCCCGCCGGAAAGAGTGTTCGGAAGATGATGGGCATGTTCCGCCATGCCGACCAATTCGAGCAGGTGCATGGCTTGTTCTGGACGTTCGATTCTGGAATAGTGTCCGCCGTAATCCATTGCCAGCAGGATGTTCTCGACGGCAGTCAACGTGGGCAGGAGTTGGAAGAACTGGAAGATGACTCCCACCGAACGTCCGCGCCAGATGGCAATTTGCTCCTCGTTGAGATGATGGACTGCCGTGCCATCAACAATGACTTCGCCCGAAGTGGGTCGGTCAATGCCCGTGATGACGTTGATCAACGTGGATTTACCACTGCCCGATTTGCCGATGATCGAAACAAAAGCGCCCGACTCGACTCGCAAGTCAACGCCTTTGAGCGCGGTGAAAGTCCCTGCCGAACTGTGATAGGTCTTGACGACCTGTCGCAAGTGGACGAGGTTTGCGTCAGGGGTTGCGATTTGGATGTCTTTGGGATTCGAATTGAGTTCCAGCATGGTGATTACCTATTGCTTAATATACGCGCCAGGAAGATAATTGTCGGTGATCAAAGGGAGTAGAAAAGGAGTGTTTTTCTACGGTGTGTGCGTCGCGCCTAACCGTGCCTGAGGTAACTGTAGAGATTCTTCGCTTCGCTCAGAACGACACATAAGTGCCAGGGAGATATATCTTGCCCACACGGACGCAAAATGAATTTTGCAGTACGAACCGCGTTATGCAAGATCATCCATACACCTGCGGGTTGACACAGTTGGGCAGGCGCTTGCCCTTCAACCCGGCGATCAGATTCTGCGCGGCGAGCAGGGACATCATGTCGCGGGTCTTTTTGCTGGCGCTTCCGAGGTGCGGAACGATGAGACAATTCTCCAACTCAAGCAATGGACTGTCCATTGGCAACGGCTCAGGGTCGGTGACGTCGAGCGCGGCGGCGAAAATGCGATTGGATTTCAAGGCGGTGTACAAGGCGGTTTGATCGAGCACGCCGCCGCGCGCCGTGTTGACCAAAACCGCATTCGGCTTCATCTTCGCTAAAAACCCTGCGTTGACGAGATATCTTGTCTCTGAATTCAGCGGGACGTGAATCGAGACAAAATCCGATTCGTGCAGGAGCGTGTCAAGGTCAACAGGTTGAGCATTGTAGGCAGGCCTGGCTGTTGGGTCGTGATAAATGACTCGCAAATCGAATCCCTGCGCGCGCTTGGCAACCGCCTGTCCGATTCGTCCAAAGCCGACGATGCCCAGCGTTGCGCCGACCAGGTCGGCGCCAAGCAAGAGGCTCGGACTCCACGTCACCCATTTGCCAGCGCGGAGGAATCGCTCGCCTTCAGTAATTCGTCTCGCGGCGGCGAGCAATAACGCGAAGGCTTGATCAGCGGTAGCATCTGTCAGCACACCGGGCGTGTTGCCGACGGGGATTCCGCGCGCGGTGGCGGCGGGGACGTCAATGTGATCTACACCAACGGACATACTGCTGATGACTTTCAATTGCGGCCCGGCCGCGTCCATGAGTTCGCCGTCTATTGTTTCGGTGAGCAGGCAAAGCAGGCCGTCCACGCCGCGGACTTTTTCGAGGAGTTGCTCGCGCGAGGGCGGCAGGTCGGGAGTCCAAAGGTCAAAGTGAGGAAAATGCTCTTTGACCAGATTCAGGCCAGGGTCAGGGATGAGGCGGGTGATGAAAATTTTCGGCTGAGTCATGCAGCCGAGTATAATCCCGCCCATGTCAAAAATAAAACAACCCAATTCACGTCATTGCTTTATTTGCGGGCTGGAAAATCCAATCGGCCTGCATTTGCACATTTACGAAACCGAGCCGGGCGTTGTGGAAACGCATTACATCGCGCCCGATCATTTTCAGGGATACCCCGGCGTTTTGCATGGCGGCATCGTGGCCGCGATCATTGATGAGATTTCGGGGCGCGCGCAGATGGGCAGTGACCCGGCGAATCCGCGATTCATGTTTACCGGCAAACTCGAAGTGAAGTATCGCAAGAACGTGCCAATTGGCAAACTGCTGAAAATTGTCGGCAAGGCGGTGAAGACGAAGCGCAACCTTGCTGAATCGTGGGCGGGGATTTACGACGCCGAGACGGGCGAATTATTGGCGGAAGGCTCAACCGTCTCCATCAATGTGCCGAACGAACAGTTCGACATGTCGCGGCTGGAAGAACTGGGCTGGAAGGTGTATGAAGAATAAAAAGGAAGGCTCCCGATTTTGGGAGCCTTCCTTTTTACGATCTCGTTATTTTACTTCCACCTTATCCCCTTCAAATAAATGCTCGGCTTCCTGACCGGGCAACGGTTTGGGCAATCGCATCGCGCGGACGACGAGATCGGTGAGTGCGGTGATTTGCACGTTGAGGTTGTAATGCTCGTTCAAGTCGCCGATCTGCAAACGGCAGTTCTCACATGCGGCGACAACGATTCGCGCTCCCGTTTTCTTGATCTGGTCGGCCTTGGGTTTGCCAGCCGCGACCCTTCGTTCGGCATATTCGGCGAGGGCAACCAGTCCGCCGCCGCCGCCGCAACAAATGGCTTCCGCTTTGTTGGGAGTCATCTCGCGGAAATCGGTTGTAATTTTGCCCAGCACGTAGCGCGGCTCTTCGATGAGTCCGCCGTTGCGGGCAAGGTTGCACGAGTCGTGATAGGTGACGCCTTCGGGAATGGCGGTGGGATCAACTTTGATTTTTCCATCGTGGATGTATTCGGCCATCACCTCGATCAATGAGCGGACTTTGAAATCGAATTCGCCCGCGAACCAGTTTGGCACATCCCAGCGATAGGAGGCGTAGGCGTGACCGCATTCGGCAATGACGATCTCCTTCACGCCCAAACGGTTGGCTTCATCCACGATGCGTTTGGCAACCTGTTTGGCGCGGCTCACGTCCGCGAGGAAGACGCCGTAGTTGGCAGCCTCAAAGATGGAGAGCGTCCAGTCTTCTTTTGCGGCGTTGAATACCACCGCAGGCGGAAGGATGGTGTGCGCGCCAGCCAATGGAACGTATAAAATCTTCGCGCCCTGCTTCTCGACGGGAATGGCCGCGGTCGGGTCGCCGGTGATATCGCGCAGTTGTTCTTCCATTTCCTTGATTTGCTCGAGGAACATTTCCTTGTAGAATGAGGGGTCTTTGCCTTTTTCGATGGCCGCATCTGCAAGCATGACCAAAATTTCGGGGGCGGTGCCGGAAACGGTCGCCATCGCGCGGATGGCGCGCATCATCAGTGGAGTATCCACGCCGAGCGGACAATTCACCGTGCAGCGCCGGCACAACGTACATTGGCTAAACGCGATCTCGGTCAAATTTGCGAGGGTGGATTCATCGAGTTTCTTCGAGCGCGTCCACATGGGAAAGGTGCGGCTGAGGAAATCATGTTCGTAGCGATACACGCTTCGCAATTGTTCTGCGCGATAGGCAGGGATGTGTTCGAGTTTGGGCTCCGCGCGATAGTAGTGGCAGGATTCCGCGCACAGGCCGCAACGCGCGCAGGCCTCCAATGCGGTTTCGAGCGGCTGGTTCAACTGCGCTTCGAGGACTTTCAACGCGAGTTCGATTTTCTCAGTCATGGCGTACCTCTATTTTCACGGCCTGGGGATGTGGGAACACTGCGCGCCGCCCAAAGAACTTTCCGAAGAACAGGCGCGAGAAGAAAAAATATAAGCAGTGGCGGATCTTCCCAAGCGGGATGTAGGCCAGTGTCAGCGCGGAGACGATGTAGAACGGAACCAGC
>JBBIUO010000027.1:0-4582 GCA_037440205.1 Chloroflexota bacterium | reverse complement strand
GAAAGCGCCATCCACAGCGTCACGAGCCACACGGCGAAATGATCGTCGGGCAGGCTGAGTCCGCGCAGGTTGTGTTCGGCGATTCGCAAGAGTCCGCCTGCCGCGCCAAGGAAACTGCCAATGACCAGCGCCCAGGCCAAAGTCAAAGAAAGAAGCGGGGGGATCATCCCCCAAAACGGGCTGATGAGCAATGCGCCAATCGCAGTGAAAATCCCGACGTGGAATCCGATCCCGCGCAGATAGGCAATGGCGTGAATGCGGGTTGATTCCTTGGCCCAGGGCATCATGCCTGTTGTAAACGCATACGTGATGCCGTGTGAGATACTCCCTTTGATGGGAGATTTATCCGCTGGAAGCGCACGGCGTTTTGTTTCGGCATAGCGCAGGTAAATTCCATATGCGCCGGCCAAAAGCCCTATGAAAGCGAGGAGTTGGGGAATGATCATTTTGTCTCCTTTGGTGAATGTGCATGGGTGGACACGTAGACACGTAGACACGTAAACATGTAGACAGGTAAAACAAGTTAAGTTGAACGTATCTACTTGTGTACCTGTCTACTTGTGTACTTGTCCACCTTACTTAAGCCTCTTCAACACAAACTTGAATGTCTTGTCCTCGCGCTTCTCGAGCGACCAATTCATTGCCCGTACTGCGCGCCCAGGCGGGGATATCCGCCATCACGCCGGGGTCGGTGGCGACGGCTTCGATCAATTCACCGACCTGAACTTGTTTGATCGCCTGCGCGATTTTGACGACGGGCATCGGGCATAACAAGCCTTTGAAATCGAGGGAGAGTTTGGGAGAGTCTGACATTTTGGTTTCCTTTCGCTGGCGCGTAGGGGACGTTCTCCCCTGGCACTGCCCGCCAGGGCAAGTGTAACGTCTGTTCGCGTAAGAGAACGCGAACTACGCAAATATGTTAGATAAAGAACTGAATGCTGGATTCCTTTGCATGTTCGAGCATGGTCGCAACACCGACGGGTTCGGTCGTTTCAGGGATGAGATGATCGCAGGTGATCTCCATCACGTCCATGCTCATCTGGCAGGGCATCAACTTGACGCCAAGCGAGATCGCGGCTTCGCGCAATTCGGGCAGCTGGGTTACACCTTTTTGCCTCATCATTAATTTGAACATCCAGCGCCCCATGCCGCCCATATTCAAACGCGAGGGACCGATGGCGTTCAAGCCGCCGCGATTCATCACGCCCAACATGCGGCCAAACAATCCCTTGCCGGTGAACATGCCGTCGCGTTGGATTGCCTTCAACCCCCAAAATGTGAAGAACATGACCACTTCCATCCCCGCCGCCGCCGCGCCGGAAGCGATGATGTACGAAGCCATCACCTTGTCCAGGTCGCCGCTCAAAACAACCAACGTGAGTTTATCCTTTTTCTCGAGCATTCCAAGCCTCCATGAAATTAAATAGAACGCGCCAATGAGCGCGTCACGCGAGCGCTTCCACAAGTTCGGCGCGCTTCGCAATTCCGTCGCGCATCACAGCGCGTAAAAGATCCAGGGCCTGTATCAATCGCCTGTCGCCCAGGCTGTAATTGATCACCGTGCCGCGCCGTTCCGTCCTCACCATGCCGCGTTCGCGCAAAACCTTCAAATGGCGCGAGACCAGCGGCTGGGACATGTTCAATTCGTTGCATAACTCGGTCACATTGCGCGCGCCCTGCGAAAGCGAATACAGGATCATGATGCGGTTCGGGTCGGCAAGCCCCGCGCAAATCTCGGCGTGTAATTGAGTGATCTCAGCTTCGAGTGAATTGTTCATCTTGCAATCCTTCCAACATATATGCAAATATTCGTATGGGTTTGTGAAAAGTATAACAATCAGAACCTCCCAATCCCAGTATCAGGCGTCACCGAATCAACGTGACGGATGTAACGAGACTAACTCAGTCCGATTTACGACATTCACACCTGCGAATCCGCATTGACACGGCATGTATAATAAGGACATCAAGGAGACATCATGATCACTGCCTATCACAGACCCCAGACATTGGATGAAGCCCTCGCACTTCTGACTCAACCGAATACCCTCCCCCTCGGTGGCGGCACGCTTCTTTCCCAGCCGACAGCTGACTCTGTCTCCGTTGTGGACTTGCAACGCCTCGGGCTGGATTCGCTCCGCGTCAATGGAACTGAACTGCTAATCGGCGCAACCTGCGCCCTGCAATCCCTGCTCGAATCGAACGATTGCCCGGACGCCATGAAGTCTGCGCTTAGACTCGAAGCGCCCTTGAACGTCCGCAACACGGCAACGGCGGCGGGAACACTAGTGGCAAGTGACGGGCGTTCCACATTTGTAACCGCGTTGCTGGCGATGGATGCGAAGGTGACAGTGATCGGTGGGCAGTCGTCAGTCAGCAGTGAGCAGTCATCAGTGATCAGTAATCAGCCTGCCCTGAGCAAAGTCGAAGGGTCATCAGTGGTCAGTGTGGGTGAATATGTGCTGACCCGTCCACACGGATTGATCACGCAAATCGCAATCCCCTTGAATGCAAAATTCGCGTTTGAGTATGTCTCGCGCACTCCGGCGGATAAGCCCATCGTCTGCGCCGCGTTGACGCAGTGGAACTCAGGCCGCACGCGCCTCGCCCTCGGTGGCTATGGCAGGACTCCCCTGCTGGCAATGGACGGGACCGAAGCGGAGGGAATTCAAGCCGCCGCGCGCAACACCTATCACGAAGCGAACGATGAATGGGCCAGCGCCGAATATCGAATGGACGCAGCCGCTGTGCTGGCAAAACGATGCCTTGAGTCAATTTCATAGCGCGGCGCGCAAATTTTCCCACGCAGAAAGGGAGCAATCATGAATTCAAAATGGTCCGGGATTATCACAATTGCCGTCTTTATCGTTGTGACGGCCATCGCCTTCTTTGCGGTCGTCTATGGATTTCCATGGATATGGTGCAACCTGAATACGGAAGAAACCTGCGCAAATTCCCTGGAGGCCATTGGGACCCTGTCCACCGCCCTTGCCGCGGCGGCCGTGTTTGGCGCAGGCGTCATCGCGTACAAGGAATTGTCCGAAGTCGAAAAAAGCCGTTACCTGGAAGTGGCCGACCGTCTGTTCGACGAGTTGAACTCCCCCGAAAACATCGAAGCCAGAAGAAGGATTTTCCAAAACCTGCACGACGATCCAAAGATCGGCTTGAAGCGATTAACCGCAAAAGACCGCGAGGCGATGAAGAAAGTGCTCAACTCCCTCGACCGGGTCGCATTTTTGACGCAGGACGGGTGGATCCCCGAAGAACTGGTCATGCCGTGGATGCACCCCATGATCGCCAAGTCGTGGGAAAAACTGGAACCCTACGTCATGTATGAAAGGGAACGCAGGAACGAACCCTACTACTACCGCTACGCGGGAAACCTTGCCGAACGATGCAAAAAATGGAGAGCGAAAAACCTGGCGGAGACAAAAACGAAATGGATTGACAACGCCTTGTAGGAGGCGGCCATGTCCCACATCTTCATCTCCTACTCCCGCAGAGACCTCAACTTCGCCCAAAAGATCGTAGACGCATTAGCGGCGGACAACCTCGACACCTGGATTGATTGGAAGAGCATCCCCAAAGGCGAGGACTGGGAGCAGGAAATCTATCAAGGCATCGAAGGGGCGGATGCCTTTTTATTTTTGATCTCCCCCGCTTCGGTCGCGTCGGAGATGTGCAACAAGGAGATTGCACATGCGGTCGAAAACGGCAAACGTATCCTTCCCATCTTCATTGCGAATGTGGACAATCGGGAAATCTACAGCGTCACAGACCAGTTTCTGCACAAGAAACAAAAGGAGGAAATCAATCGGCGCAATTTCATCCTCTGCCGCAAAGACAGGGATGATTTCGACAAGGCGATGGGGGAAGTTCAGGAAACCATTCACACCGATTACGAATGGCTGAAATACCACACAAAGTTGCAGGTCAAGGCGCTGGATTGGGAGAAGAACAAAAAAGATAACAGCCGTCTTTTACGGGGAAGGGAATTGCGGGAAGCGGGACAACGACTATCACAAGTCAACAATCAGACCGAGCCACTGCCCACCAGCCTGCAACAAACGTACGTTCAAGCCGGTCTCAAACACGAAGAACGGTTGAGAAGGCAAACCATTGCCGGGGTGGGCATCGCAATACTGGCAATCATCGTCGTTTCGATCTTTGGCTGGAGGCAGAGGAACGCTTCGATCAGCGCACAAAAGACGGCAATCGCAGAAGCAAACTCGCGCGCCACCGCCCAGGCCATTGCCAATCAACAGACGCGCATTGCCATTTCCCGAAAACTGGCCGCGGGCGCAAAATCCGTTTTGGATGGGCATCCGCAGGAAAGTTTACTGCTCGCCATCGAAGCGTTGAATGCGCTGGAACCCGGCAACCCAATCGTCCCCAACGCCGAGCAAAGTTTGAGAGACGCCTTGTCCCGATCCGGCGGCATTGCGCTTGGGCAGGGTGTGTCCTTCGGCGTCGCCCCGGTCATCAGCGCGGATGGTCACTGGCTGGCGGCGGGAAATGCCGATGGCACGATCAAACTTTGGGATTTGACCTCATCCGATCCAGCAAACGCAGGAACGATTCT
>JBBIUO010000026.1:1675-18979 GCA_037440205.1 Chloroflexota bacterium | reverse complement strand
GTGAAAAATCCTTGCACAAAAAACAAGAATTTCACTTGTAAGATACTAAAGGTTTCGGAAACCTTTAGGGTCTTGCTGTTTTAGGGCGTATCCGCTTTCGGTTGCTGATTCTTTCTGTTGAGCAGAGCCAGGCTTCGGGTCGAGAAAGAAGCGAGGGCTTTTCGAATCGGGGGAATGCGGAAGATGAGAAATATCCCGATGATGAGTCCGTAGATCAACGGCTTGAACACTTCGCCTTGCAGTGAAAGGATGTCGCCTTTTTTGCTCCACACGTAATGGAGGAAGACGAGCGGGCCGATCACGTAGACGAATTGATGCAGGCGTTTCCAATTTTTGCCGAGGCGCTTTTTCCAAATGTCGAACGAAGTAATCGCGAGCGGAATCAGCAGAGTGAAGGCGATGAGACCGACAATGAGACGCGGCTTTTCGACGAACTCTTTGACAAGGAGACTCCACGCGAAGCCATAATCGAGATCGGCAAAAATGATGACGTGAATGGCGGCGTAGAAAAATGTGTACAGGCCGAGCGCGCGGCGGCGTTTGAGCGGCTCGCTCCATTTGAAGATGGTGTTCATGGGCGTGCACAGCAGGGAGAGCACGAGCAATGTGATGGCGTGACGACCTGTGCGTTGTTCGAGGTCCTGAATGGGATTGGCGGAAAGATTGCCGGTGAAATAATCGAAAAGTAAAAATGCGAGACCAGACCAGGCATAAAGATGCACGGCGATTTGAAGCGGGGTGTAGGGAAATTTTTTCATGATGGAGGTTGGACCTCCGAGGTCTTTGAGACCTCGGAGGTCTGGTCTAATAATTCGTTCGCAAATTCATGCCTTCGTAAAGATAGGCCACCTGTTCCCCGTAGCCATTGAAGGGCAGGCTCGGCCTGCGGCTGAGTTCGCCAATGCGGCGTTCGGAGGCTTGCGACCAGCGAGGGTGATCCACTTCCGGGTTGACATTTGCATAAAACCCATATTCATTGGGCGCGATGGTGTTCCACAACGTGTCGGGCATCTCCTCCACCAGTTCGATCTTCACGATGGATTTGATGGATTTGAATCCATATTTCCACGGCACCACCAAACGGATGGGCGCGCCGTTTTGCGCCACGTTCGGCTCGCCGTATAAACCGGTGGCAAGCAAGGTCAGTTCATTCATCGCTTCATCGAGGCGCAGTCCCTCCTGATACGGCCAGGGATAGAACGGGCTTTTTTGCCCGGGCATTTCCTCGGGGCGGTACACGGTTTCAAAGCGCACGTATTTTGCATCCGAGGTCGGCTCGACCACTTCGAGCAGGCTCGCCAGCGAAAACCCCGTCCACGGGATGACCATGCTCCACGCCTCCACACAACGCAAACGATAAATGCGTTCCTCCTGCGGGAACAACTTCAGCAAATCCTCGATGCCAAACGTTTTCGGATTGTTGACCAGCCCGCCGACCTCCACTGTCCAGGGCGACGTTTTGAAATCCTTTGCCAGTCCGGCCACGCTTTGCTTATCAACGGTGAACTCGTAGTAGTTGTTGTAATTGACGATATCTTCGTAGGTATTGACCGGGTCGCCCAATTCATCGGTCGCGCTGGACTTTGGAACTGGTCCGGCGTTCTGAGACTCTTCCCCCGCCGACGCCGGGGAAGCGCAAGCGGTCAATAGCGCCGCGCCAGCCGCAACGGTGGCGGCCTTCATAAAATCACGCCGCGAAAGATACACATCCTTCGGCGTGATCTCGGATGAACGAACGGGAACGGATTTGAATAAACTGGTCATGGCTCTCTCCTGTTAATATGATTGTCACCCTGAGTGTGAGCGACACACCCTGACACTGCCCGCCAGGGCAAGTGTGCGCCGCGCGCAGTGCGGTGAGGGTCTCTGCCACATTCCTGGAGATTCTTCGCTTACGCTCAGAATGACATGCAAAAATTATTCTGCAAGCAAACTTTGAATGGCGGCTTCGGTTTCCTTGTATCCGCCTTCGCCGATGTGGACGTAACGGATGTGTCCGTTTTTATCAATCAGATACAGCGTGGGCCAGTAATGATTTTTGTACGCCTTCCACGTTGCGCCATCGTTATCCTGCGCGACGGCGTATTCGACGCCATATTCGGCGACGGCGTTTTGCAGGTTGGTGAGGTCTTCTTCAAAGGAAAACTCGGGGTAATGATTGCCGATGATGACGAGTCCCTGATCGCGATATCTTTCATCCCATTCCCTCAACGAGGGAATCACATGCTGGCAGTTAATTCAGCCAAACGTCCACATGTCAATGGCGACGACCTTGCCTCGCAAATCGGCGAGGCGAAGCGGAGCATCCACATTCAGCCAGGATTCATTCGTCAACTCGGGAGCAGGCCCGAGGTCAGGTAAAGAAGCGGATAGAGTCGGCATGGCAGGTGCATCCGTTTGGGGCGCGGCGCAGGCGGTCAATAGAAATAAAAGTCCAATCAACAGGCGTTTCATGTTACTGGTAGGATGCCCCCATTTCAAAAAAACTTCCTTATGAGAGGATAATAGTTTGCTTAGGAATTGGGCGGTCAATCTAATCTTCGGATGAGCGGATGCAACAACGGCAGGAGTGTGACCACCGCCGTCACCGCGCCCGCCGCAATGAAAACCGTCGTCACACCGATGGCATCAATCAACCAGCCGGTGAATGCAAAACCGATTGGGAGCAGGACGAACGAGCCGAGCGCGTCCACGCTGGAGACGCGCCCCATTTTTTCCGGCGGGACGTTCTCCTGCATGAGGTTGGTCCAGATGAGGCTGTCAATTTCAAGGGCGGCGCCGTTGATGAGCGCGGCGATGACCAGCAGATAAAGAGGCAATCCCAACCCGAAGACTCCCAGCCCGATGCCCGCAATCGCGCCACAGACAAAGAACACAATACCGCGACGACGGAACTTTTGAAAACTTCCCATCACGAGACTGGCGATGGCATAGCCGATGGGAAAAATGGAATAAATGAAGCCGAGCATTTTTTCGTCGCCGCCCAATTTCTGCTGGACGAGGAAGGGCATGGCGATGCTGTACGGCCCGGCCAATGTGATGTTGGTGAAGGCGAAGACGAGGATGGAAATCCATAAAATGGGCGAGGAAAAGATCGTGGCGAATCCGTCGCGCAGGTCGGCGGTGAACTGCTTCGGGGCGAATCCGCTTTCTTCCGCCCGGGCAGGCGCAGGGAGGTCGAGAAGCGGGGCCACCGTCATCGCGCCGATGAAAAAGGAAAGGGCGTTGAATGCGAAGGCGATGGCCGTCCCCCCGAATCCGACGATCAATCCGCCGATGGCCGGGCCCGCCACGCGCCCGAATTGCATACTTAAACTGTTGATGGAGTTTGCGCTGGGCAGGTCATCTTCGGCGACGATCTGCTGGATGAGGGCGTTGTAGGCCGGGAGGAAAAATGCGTCGGCAAAGCCGAAGAGGGTGGCGATGACGTAGATTTCCCACAACGCGAGTTGACCGGTAAATGCGAGCCATGCGCCCACCACCATGATGAAACAACGCGCCATGTCGGACATAAAAAGAAGCAGGCCGCGCGGCATCCGATCCACCACCACGCCGCCGACCAGAACGAAAATAACCATCGGCAGTGTGCTGAAAAACAACACCGTTCCCATCGCAGTGGCCGAGCCTGTTTTCTCCAGCACCCACCATGCCAGCGCAATTTGAAAAAGAAAATCGCCGATGCGTGAGAGGGTTTGCCCAAACAGTAATGCGGAAAATTTTTTGTTTCGCAACGCGCGGAATGTGGATTTCATAGCGGGCCTGTAAAAGAACGGAGCCGCTCAACAATTTGATTGGCTTCGCTATATCGCCCTTCAGGAATTGGAAGTAAAACAGGTATAAGCGTTTTTCGATACCCCGTGCCGACAAAATCATCCACCAGGAAGAAAATTGCCAAATGAGGTCTCTCGACCTGGCGTATATCTATGCTCAGAATTCGATCTGCGCGATTGGGGTTTGTGTATGCGGGGTGATAAACAAAGCCATGAATACCCTGTAGATAGATTGTGTGATCCCCAAAATAAACGCTACGATGTTTTAAACGCAATTTCGCGGCTTCGATTTTAGGCCAGAGCAAATAAACAATGCCATAGTACAACGCCAGACATCCCACACAAAACAAGGCAATGGACATTGAAAGATTCCAACCAAAGCGGGATATTAAGATAACTACAATCAGTGAAATGATGCCATATTGTATTAGTGTTTCCCTCAGTCGTCTTGCCCCCATTTCTAGCTGTGCATTTTGCCACCGCAAAACAAACCAATCCCATTCTTCCGTATTATATGTCCAGTGAAACCAGTGACTGTCCAGAATCTCGTGAATGTAGTCGTAGTGCTTTCTCATAGTGTGTATCAGCGACACATTTGTTGAATGAATGCGCGATTCAGCCGTTGAACGAATCGATCGCGCCTTGCAGACTTGCGTACCCGGGGATGTTCAGGAAGAAACCCGTAATGCCGAGAATGTTGTTCACCTGAACGGGGGCGTTGCAAATTTTCACGCGCGATACTTTCATCCGTTCCTCGGCGGGCGTGTACAGTTTATAGACCTTGTGCATGGCGCGCATCCCGGCGCTGGTGAGAGTCTTTACTTCGGCAAGATCGAGGATCATGTAACGTGCGCCTTTGTCGTAGGCGTCACGGGCGGCGGCAAGCAGGGCTTCCTCCCCTTTTGCATCGAGCCAGCCTTGCAGATGAAGCACCGTGATGCGGACGTTTGCCTGTATCTCTTCCTTTGTGACGGTTAAAGTTGTGTCCATTTGGAATCTCGATCAACGAAGGCAGTGAAATTATACATCTGTTAGATGAAAAAATGCGCGCCTCGCCCGTGACCTTTGGACTGATTCCCGCGATAGAGCACGACCTCCCCCGCGCCATAGACCCGCCAACCGCCGCCTGCGTCATTGATGATGCCTGTGTATTCGTCTATGCCGATGAGGGTTACGTTGGGTAATAATTGGATCAACTGCCTTGCCCATGATTTTCCGTAAGTACTGTGATGAGGCAGGACACAGGCATTGGGAATCAAGTTCAGCCCGCGCAGTAACTTCTTTTCGTAGGGGTCATAGTAATGTTCGCACAGAACCATCGCGCCGGCGCTGCTCCCCGCGATGACCGCGCCTCTTTCATAGGCAGTCAACGCGGCCCGCCAGCACAGACTGTCCGTGAGAGTCTCTGCCAGATGGTGGGGAAAGCCTCCGAGTAAATAGATCAGGCCCGAGGTCCGAATGGGAGCGGCGAGGGAGGGGTCGTCCGCGCTGACTGAATCGATCATATCCACAGCGAAAACATTCTCCGCGCCGAGGCTCTTAAACCAGCGAACGCCGTTACCGCCCGCGCGTTTGTGGTTTTTATCCGGCGCGGCGGCGGTGGGGAGGATGCAAATGGGCACATCGAATCCGCCCGCCAGTTCGATGGCGCGTAAATCCGGCTCGGACATGCGTCCGCTAAATTCCGCACCGCCTGCAAGGAGAAGGGTACCCATGGAGTACAAGTTTAACGCATTTGTGTCGAAGTCGTTTTTCGAGATGCAACGAGTATAATTTAGATTATGCTGACAAATGAAGAGAAATGAGGAAGCGTATTATGCCTACTTATACAATTGGGTTATCAAGAATCAGTACTTCACGAAAGCGCGTAATTGGCGTTCTCTAACGCCTAATTTGCGCCAGAGAGCGCAAACTACGCGAGGTTTTCGTGATCTACTGAGAATTTGTTTAATTTCCATTGAAGCGGAAAACCTTGAAAGCGCCAAGAGACTCTCTGAAGGTTTTATCCTTGAGTCTGACGTTTCCACGCCTGACGACCGGGAAGAACACAAGTTTACGATTGGGGAAATTCAAATTCTGGAAAACGATGTGTTTGAGGCTGGCAATGACTAAGGTCGAGTCTTGCTTATTGCTTGGCGATTGCCGCGAGGAACTCAAAAAACTCAAAGACAATTCCATTGACCTGATATTTACCTCGCCGCCATACGCCGACAGCCGGTCGCATACGTACGGAGGGATTCGCCCGGAGAAATATGTGGAATGGTTTCTTCCCACTTCCGCGGAATTACTGCGCGTTTTGAAGCCGACCGGCACCTTCGTTTTGAACATAAAAGAAAAAGTGGTGAATGGAGAACGTCACACCTACGTGATCGAGCTTATTTTGGAAATGCGCAAACAAGGCTGGTTGTGGACGGAGGAATTCATCTGGCACAAGAAAAATTCCTATCCGGGCAAGTGGCCGAATCGTTTTCGGGATTCGTGGGAAAGGCTGTTGCAGTTCAACAAGACCCGTCAGTTTCATATGTATCAGGAAGAGGTCATGGTTCCCATGGGAGATTGGGCGGACAGGCGGCTAAAGAATCTGAGCGAGACGGATAAAGTGCGAGACCCTTCCCGCGTTGGCAGTGGTTTCGGAAAAAAGATTTCAAACTGGATCGGACGGGAAAAGGCATACCCGACGAACGTACTGCATTTGGCAACCGAGACAAAGAACAGAAGTCATAGCGCCGTTTTCCCGGAAGACTTGCCTGAGTGGTTCATCAAACTGTTTACCAAAAGAGGAGACTGTGTTTTGGACCCGTTTATGGGGTCAGGCACAACGGTTTTTGTCGCCCAGCGCATGGGACGAAATGCAGTCGGCATTGAAATTCTGCCCGAGTACTTCAAAATGGTTCAGAAAAGTCTGCCTCCCGCTGTTGAAACGCGCCCTGCACAACTCGCATTACTGGAAGGAAAGGGAAAATATGCGGCCACTTGATTCCGGCAGAAAATAACCCAAGCCTCAACCCATTTCCACCGGCAATCCGGAAGAGGGCAATCCCCACTCGCTCCACGAACCGTCGTAGACGGAGAAATTCGAATAGCCCGCCAGTTCCGCCGCAAGCGCGTCAATGCAGGCTGTGACTCCGGAACCGCAACTGAAAATCAACGTTTGTTCCTTTCTTACCAGTTTCGCAAAAACAGATTCAAGTTGCGACTTTGGCAGTACAAATCCATTCACCACAACATTGGCAAAAGGCAAATTGATCGAGTTCGGCATGTGACCACCCCGAAGTCCCGCGCGCGGCTCGGGTTCAATTCCCTTGAAACGCCCCTCGGAACGGGCGTCCAGCACGGCATGGCGGGAATCAGAAAGCGCCTCGAGCACATGCGCCGAATCGCAAAACAATCCCTCGCGCGGATTTGCGACAAAGTCACCGCGTTGTTTGGCTTCTTTTTCAAGCCGCTCTCCACAGGGAAGCCCGGCCTTCTTCCACGCGGGCAGGCCGCCATCCAGCACAGCCACCTGGCCATGTCCCATCGCGCGGAACATCCACCACGCCCGCGGACTGGAATACACACCGACGTAATCATAGACCACAACAGCGCTGCCCTTGTTGATTCCCAGTTTTTGCATCTCTTCAGTGAAGAACTCCGCCGAAGGCATCATGTGCGGCAGGGACGTATTTTTATCGCGGATGTCGTTGTCGAAGTCGAATCGTCGCGCGCCTTTGATGCAGGAATTATCTTCCGAAGAATCGTTTCCCACCGGCGTGACCGGCTTCATGCTCGCATCCAAAATGACGAGGTTTTCGGCGTCGAAATTTTCCGCCAGCCACTGAACCGATACCAACGGGGATGTGATCTTTGCTTTTGACATGAGGATGGCGCCTGTTCTGTTTATGGATTCAGGTCATTTACTCGTCTTGCGAAACCGCTGAATACGCGCCTCGATGCCCGCAATAATCTTTCGGGATTCGGCCATATCCATTTCATTTAGATGCTTCTTCAACTCCGTGAATAGCGGTTCCATTTTGGGGTTGAAGGAATACATGAGCGTGGCAATGTCATTTTCGTAGATTCCCACACGCTCAAAACCTCCCCTTCGACTCAACTCAGGGCAGGCCTGGCGATACAACGAGGGCAGGGCGAATAGTTTCAACAAAAGCAATCCTTCGACCGTCGCGCATCGAATTGTACGATCCATGAATTGCCTTGTCGTTGCATAACTCTTTTCCACTTTTGCAAACAGGGGATTTTTTGTCAGCAGGATGTCTATTTGCAATTCGCCAAATTTTCCACGCGCGAAGTACATGTCCTTGCTTTCGATTTTGATCTCCGGCAGTTTTGTGAGGGACGGAAGCGCCATGATGAGATCAATGTCCTGTGTATTGCGTCCCTCAACATAGGTCAGCAGGGCGATGCCGCCGACCAAAACATAATTTACCCTCCGGGCTTCAAGCAAATTAAACAGCCGTTCAACCTGAGTCAGCAGGGAATCTGCATTCATAATCAGTACTTCACGAAAGCGCGTAATTGGCGTTCTCTAACGCCTAATTTGCGCCAGAGAGCGCAAACTACGCGAGGTTTTCGTGATCTACTGATAATGACCTCAGAAGCGTTCTTGAAATTAAAAGTGACGGCGTTTCGTAAAACACTGCCGATTTGGGATATGCTGTGAATTGTCATTGACGCAAGTATACCCCGTCAAAGCCGGCAAAGCGGCTCAGGCAATCGAATCAAAAGGGCGGACTCTTTCACAAAAGTCCGCCACACTGATCACTGATCACTGTTCACTGATCTCTGAATCACCCATGCCTGTTCATAAATCGTTCCATGCGGCGCAGGGCTTCTTCGATCTGTTCGTATGCGGTGGCATAACAAGCGCGGACAAATCCCTCCCCGCCCGGGCCGAAGGCATTGCCCGGTACAACGGCCACCCCTTCTTCGCGCAGGAGAGTCTCGGCGAAGGTTTCATCGTCCATGCCGGTGGCTTTGATGTTGGGGAACGTGTAAAAGGCGCCGCGCGGCTCTAAGGTGGTGAGCCCAAGTCGGTTAAGCCCGGAAACGAGCAATCGTCGTCGGCGGTCATATTCCGCCACCATTTCCTGCACGTGCGGCTCGCCGGTCTTCAACGCCTCGATGGCCGCATCCTGCGCGGTGGTCGGCGCGGACATGATGGTGTATTGATGGATGCGCACCATGCCTTGAATGATATCCGCCGGGCCGCAGGCATACCCGATGCGCCAGCCGGTCATGGCATAGGCCTTTGAAAATCCGCCGAGCAGAACCGTGCGCCGGCGCAGGCTTTCATCCAATGCGGGGAAGCAGACATGTTCGAAGTCATACACGAGGCGGTCGTAAATTTCATCCGAGACAACGATCAGGTCGTATTGCTCCGCGATCTTTCCAATTTCAAGCATCACCTCGCGCGGAGCCACTGCACCGGTGGGGTTGGACGGATAACCGATAAAAATGACCTTCGTCCGCGGCGTGATGGCTTTGCGGATGTCGTCCGGGTCAATGGTGAAATTGTTTTCGAGGCGCGCAGGGATTTCAATCGGCACGCCGCCGGCGAGGATCACCTCCGCCTGGTACGAAACAAAACAGGGCGTGGGGATGATGACCTCGTCGCCCGGTTCGAGGATGGCGGTGAAGGTGAGATACAACGCCTCCGAAACGCCCACCGTTGCCACCACTTCCGTGAGCGGGTCGTATTTCACGTTGTAGAGTCTTTGTAAATTTTCCGAAATCCCCCGGCGCAATTCAACCTTGCCATGATTGGATGTGTAATGCGTCTCGCCGTCTCGCAGCGAACGAATGCCCGCATCAAGGATCGGTTGGGGAGTGGTGAAATCCGGTTCACCGATCCCCAAAGAGATCACATCCTTCATGGTCGCAACAATGTCAAAGAACTTGCGAATGCCGCTGGGCTTTAATTCAGCCACACGCCTCGACAATCTTGCCACATTGCTTACTTCGCTTACTGCCTGCATTGAGCCTCCTTATATGGGTTGGACGTGCCAGTCGTCTGAAATTTCCTGGTACGTTAATTCAAAGGTGAAGCCGTCCGCCGTTTTTACGCGGAACCCTTTTTCGCCGGGGCCGCGCCAGCGTGAAATGATCTCCGCAATTTCATAACGGCATCCCTGCCACAACAATGAAAGCGGCCTTTCCGCATATTCGGTATCCGAACGACACGCTACGCGGACGGTTTCCATGGTTATACATTGACCGAACTTGTGTCACCGATATTCAACTGCATGACGTGACCATCGCCTCTCCCCTGGACTTTGGCCTGCCTGCCGATCAATGAGCGACTCAGCGCCGCATCCTTGATCTCGCAATCCGCTTCGAGAATGCTCTCCGTGATCTGGCAATTCTCTATTTTGCAATTCGCGCCAATCGAAGCATACGGCCCGATGACGGAGTTGACGATCTCCGCGCTTGGATGAATGAACGAAGGCTCGATCACCTGTGTACTTGTGTACCTGTGTACCTGTCTACCTGTATACCTGTCTACCTGTCTACCTGTATACCTGTCTACCTGTCTGCTTTTCTCCAACAGAATTTTATTCGTATCCAGGGTCGCTTCGATGGTTCCCGTATCCAGCCAGGTGCCGATCTGATTCGTGCGGATCTTCGCTCCATGCCCGATCATGACCGTGATCGTGTCGGTGAGGAAATATTCGCCTTTGAGCATCAGGTTGCGCTGCATCTGTTCTTCGATGGCGGCGAGGAGTTTTTCGCCGCTTCGGAAATAATAACACCCAACCACCACAAGGTTGTTATCCATGCTTTGCGGCTTTTCGATGAAGCGCGTCACCCAGCCTTCCTTGTCCAGTTCCGCCACCCCAAAGCGGCGCGGATCCTCGACCGGCATCACCCAGGCCACCCCGTCGGCGGATTCGCGCGCGAGGAAGGAGAAATCCGTTTCCATGAGCGTGTCGCCGAAACAGACGATCATCGGCCCGTGAAAATGTTCGCGCGCCAGCCACAACGCGTGCGACTGTCCCTTCATTTCGTGTTGCACCACAAAATGGGCTTTCATGCCCGGGTAATGTTCTTTGATGAAGGGGGGAACCTGCTGTTCGCCGAGATATGGCCCGAAGATGAAAACGTATTCGGTATTCTCCGGGTCGGGCAGGGTTTTGAACATATCCAAAATATGTTCGAGCGAGGTTTTTCCAGCCACGCTGACGAGGGGTTTAGGTTTGCTGTATGTGTGCGGCCTCATGCGGGTCCCCCACCCGGCCATGGGTATGACGATCTTTAGCGTCTCTGTCAAGAGATTACTCCAGTGAAGGATTTCACGGCTATTGTACCAAACGAAAAATAAAAGGAGTCTGAAGTCGAAGGACTGCAAACTCCCTGTAAATTCATTTTTTCACTGCCCTACCGATAGACGAGGAACCCCAAAACCGCCCCGGCAATCACCAGCCAGACCGGGTTGATCTCGGTCAGAGTCAGCAAGGCAAACGCCGCAATCGCAATGATGACCTTATCCCAGTTCTGCACGAGTCCGTTCCCCCAACCGATCTTGCTCACACTGAAAACGGAATATGCCATGGTATACGCCGTCCAAAGCAAAAGCCCAACCACAATCGGCCGTACCGCCTTCAACATCGCCGCCACTGCGGGGCTATCCTTGATGCTGAAAAAATAAACCACCATGATGAGCATCAACAACGTGGTTGGAAAAACCGTCCCCATCGAAGCGGAAACCGCGCCCCAAATGCCCGCAAGTTTGTAACCGACATACGCCGAAACCTGCGGCGCAATCGGCCCCGGCAAGGCATTGCCCACGGCCACCGCATCTGCAAATTCCTCGTTGGTGGTCCAGCCTGCCGTCACCACTTCGCGCTGCATCAGCGCCAGCGAAGCCGGGCCGCCGCCCCATGAAAACAACGCCACGCGGCTGAACAAAATAAAAATCTCCCAAAGCAGTTTCCATTCCATTTCACCATTCTCCAAACTGGGGATTTGCTTTGCCCGCCTTGTATTCTTCGAGCCTGCGCACGTGTCCCGGCCACAGACCATCCGGTAATTCATTTAAAGGGAAGGAGCGAATCTCGGCAATTTCTTTATCGGGTTTGCCTGTGATTTTGAAGTCCTCGCAGATGAAAACGAGGTTGTGATCGCTCTTCCAATCCGTAAAACTGGTATACGCGCCCATCAAACGAATCTCCCCAAGTTCCGCCCCGGTTTCCTCGTGGGCTTCGCGGCGCGCGGCCTGCTCCAGCGTCTCGCCGCGATTGAGTCCGCCGCCCGGCATGAACCAGCCCGGCATGTACGTCTGCCGCACGAGCGTCACTTTTGAATCTTTAATCATCATCACCCGCACGCCCATGCGAACCGGGCGGAAGAGGAAGCAGTAAATTTTGAAACCGAGGTACAGAAGTCGGATGAACATTTACGAATGCCCCAGCACCGGATGCGGCTGATACAGTTCTTCGAGCGATTGGACTTCGTTCTCTGTGAGTTCGATTTCCAACGCGGCGATGGCCTGATCCAAATGCTCGATCTTGCTTGACCCGATAATGGGTGCGGCGATATGGGGTTTGTTCAGCACCCAGGCCAATGCAACCTGCGACGCAGTCACGCCGCGTTCATTGGCAACTTCATCTGCCCGCTCTGCAATGACAAAATCCTCGTCGCGGAAGTACAGCTCGTTCGCAAACGGATCGCTTTGTGCGCGGGTCGTTTCACCTCCTCCGCCGCGTTTTCTGTTGCCTGCGAAAAATCCACGTGCCATCGGACTCCATGGAATGAGTCCAATACCCTGATCCCTGCACAGCGGAATCATCTCGCGTTCCTCCTCGCGGTAGACGAGGTTGTAGTGATTCTGCATCGAGACAAATTTCGTCCAGCCGTTCATTTCGGAAACATGCAAGGCCTTCATGAACTGCCATGCAAACATGGATGAAGCGCCGATGTAACGAGCCTTCCCCGCGCGAACGACATCATTCAACGCTTCCATCGTCTCTTCGATGGGGGTGTCGTAGTCCCAGCGGTGGATTTGGTAGAGATCAACATAATCCATTTGCAGACGCTTAAGCGAGTTGTCAATCGAAGACAGGATGTGTTTGCGAGAGAGACCTTTATCATTCGGGTCGTCACTCATTTGCCCGTTGACCTTGGTGGCAACGACGAGGTTTTCCCGCTTGATTCCCTTCAGCAAATTCCCTGTGATCCGTTCGCTTTCGCCGAACGAATACACATCCGCCGTATCGAAGAAATTAATCCCCGCATCCAGCGCGCGTTTGACGAAGGGTTTGGCATCCTCTTCGCTCAACATCCACTCGCGCCATGTCTTCGAGCCATAGGTCATCATGCCCAAGCACAGGCGGGAAACCTTCAATCCAGTCTTGCCGAGGTTGGTGTATTGCATCTCGTCCTTTCTATGCTCCCTTCGCCGTCCCCGGCGAAGGTATCGAAGCCAGCCATTCGTTTATATCAGTAATTTCAATGATCGGTTTTCGACCATAATCATAATATCCTGCACTGGAGTAGATGTACTCCGCTCTATCTTCTGCCAACTTCCAATCCTTTGCAATTGGGTTTTGGTGAATGTATTCCATTTTCTGCCAGAGAACATCTTCCGAAAAAATGTTCTTCGCCTGAATATCCTGCCAGATGCTATGTTCATGTCTGTCATCGCGTTTGTATTCCTTGAAAAGTTTCAGTAAATCCAGTTGTTTATCTGTTCTCAACTTTTTCAGGATTTCGTGGGCGGTAAAAGAGCCAAACTGCTGAAGAATGTTTGCAATTGATTCGCTTTCAGGCTTGAGCAGTGCATGAAGATGGGACGGCATGACGACAAAAGCAAACAATAAAATCCGTTTTTGCTTTTGCATCCACGTCAGAGAGTCCAGGATGATTTTTGCATATTCGAAATTCACGAATAGATGTTTCCACTCTACGATGGAAGCAGTGACAAAATACAAATGCGCTGGGTCGTTGAAGGAGTTGAATGTCATTGGGCTTTTCCCTGTTCCACCGCGCCGGGGACGGCGCGGCGAGCAATTATATTGTCTTCAAATTCGCCAAACTTGCGGCGAGGCGTTTGATTCCAACAGACTCGAACATCACGTCAATGATCTCGTCGCCGTCCTGCATTTTGCTGTCGAGGACGATGCCTTCGCCCCACACAGGATGACGGACCCGTGTCCCGGCTTTGTAAATGCTCGTTGAAACAGGAGCAGGCCGGGGCGGGGTCGGCATCGTCCCCGAAGGGGGAAGCGACCACCTTGAATCGGAGGAGGAGCCTGAACTTCGGAATGATCCGCGTGACGAAGTCGGTCGTCCCGTTCTCGTTTTCCCAACAAGAAGATTTTCGGGAATGTCGTCCATGAAGCGCGAAGGGAATGTTTCTTCGGCCATGCCGCGCCCGCCGCGTTGAATGGCTCTCAATAAATAAAGTTTATCTTTCGCGCGCGTGATGCCGACGTAAAAAAGGCGGCGTTCCTCTTCCATTTGTTCGGGTTCATCGAAGGAGCGGCTGTGCGGAATGATGCCGTCGTCGAGACCGACGATGAAGACTGCACCGAATTCAAGACCCTTTGCGGCGTGAAGCGTGAGAAGCGTGGGCGCGTTGTTGTCGGTGATGGTGTCCTGGTCGGAGATAAGCGCAATGTTTTCGAGGAACTCATCCATCGTGCGCGTGGAATATTCCATGGCAAGGCGGCGAAGTTCCTGCACGTTTTCCCAGCGATCCTTGCTTTCTTCGGATTCATCTTCGACGATGTATTCCTTGTAGTTGATGTCTTTGGCGATTTGATCGAAGAGTTCGGGGATGGTGCGCGTTTCGGCAAGTGCGCGCCAGTTTGCCAACATGCCGCCAAAATCGGCAAGCGGAATCGCGGCGCGGCCGGTGAAGGATTTATAAAATGGCGAGTCTGCGCCGCGCGCGAGATCGAGGAGAATTGCGCCGGGCGTTGAGTCATTTTGACGCGCGACCATGTGAAGGGTGGTCAATGTTTTTTCGCCCACGCCGCGCGGCGGGACGTTGATGATGCGGTCGAGGCTGGCTTCATCGGCGGGGTTATGCACGAGGCGCATGAAGGCGATCATGTCCTTCACTTCGCGGCGTCCGTAAAATCGTTGCGCGCCGACGAGTTTATAAGGAAGGCGCGCCTGCAAAAAGGCTTCTTCAATGAGGCGGGACATGGCGTTGGTTCGGTACATCACCGCGCAATCGCGCGGCTCGAACTGACCCGATGCCACAAGTTGCGCGATGGTATCCACGACAAAGGAGGCTTCGCCGTAATCGTCGCGCGCTTCGTAGAAGAAAATTTTTTCGCCCATGCCGCGGTCGGTGAAGAGTCGTTTTTTGCGGCGGTTGTGCGCGCGGTCAATCACACCCATGGCGGCGTCGAGGATGGTTTGATGCGAGCGGTAATTCTGCTCGAGCAGGATCACCTGCGCGTCGGGAAAGTCCTGCTCGAAGCGGCGCACGTTGCGATAGTCCGCGCCGCGAAATTTGTAAATGGATTGGTCCGGGTCGCCAACACAAAACAAGTTTCTGTGATGTGAGGCGAGATACTTCACCAATTCGTACTGCGCGATATTTGTATCCTGGAATTCATCTATTAAAACATGGCGGAATCTTTGCGAATATTTTTCGCGCACACCTGGTTCATCGCGTAAAAGATTTGCTGTATAAACCAGAATGTCATCAAAATCCACAGCATTGCTGGCGATGAGCCGCTTTTGATATTCGGCGTACACGCGCTTCACCACCTCATCACGATACGTCTGGATGGGATAATCGTCCGCAAGGATCAGCTCATTCTTTGCGCGCGAAATGGCCGCATGAATGCTCGGCGCGCGATACAGTTTCTCATTCAAATTGAATTCGCGGATGACCGTCTTGACGATCCGTTCCTGATCGTCGGAATCGAAAATCACAAAATTGGACTCAATCGGAAGGTGATCGACCTCGCGCCGCAAAATCCGCGCGCAGATGGAATGGAACGTTCCAAGCATGATGCCCTCAATGGCCTGCTCATTCAGCATCGCCTTCACGCGCCCTTCCATTTCCTTGGCGGCTTTGTTGGTGAATGTGACGGCGAGAATCTGCCACGGGCGGACTCCCTCATGCGCGATCAAATAGGCAATGCGCTGAGTCAGCACCCGCGTCTTGCCGGACCCCGGGCCTGCCACGACCAAAACGGGCCCGTCCGCCGCTGTGACAGCGCTTTTTTGCTGTGGATTGAGTTTGTTGAGGAAGTCCATGTGGGGAAGAGAGATTGGTAATTAGAGATTGGCGGAAAGATGATCGTCCCGCAGGCGATTCATTTCCTGCGGGACTTGTCTACTTGTTTACCTGTCCACTTGCCTTACTTCTTCTTCGCGGTTTTCAACTCAGAAGTACAGTTGGGGCAGCGGGTTGCTTTAATGGAGATTGTCGTGAAGCAGTGCGGACATTCCTTTGTAGTCGGCTCGGCGGCGGGCGCCGGGGGCGGGGCCTTCTTCATGCTGTTCGCGGCCCTCACAATGAGGAAGATGACAAAGGCAACGATCAGAAAATCAATGACAGTCTGCACGAACGCGCCCCACTTCACCACCGCCGCGCCGACGGTGAAGGCCTGCTCGCTGAAATTGATCCCACCCATGAGCAGGCCGATCAACGGCATGAAAATGTCATTGACCAGCGAGCCGACGATCTTACCGAATGCGCCGCCGATGATGACAGCGACAGCGAGGTCCAGCACGTTGCCGCGCATGACGAACTCTTTGAATTCTTTTAGCATGGGATTCTCCTTGTGATGAGTACGACTCGTACCTGGATTCTATTTTAGTAAAGGGTGCTTGTCAACAACATTGGGCAGTAAATCGTTTCGACTGTCTTTCGAGATCGCATGGCCCGCCCCGGCCGGGTCTGGGGAAATGCGGCGTTTTCAAGAAAAAAACAGTTCTCCAGTAGGGGGTGGAATCCCGTCTTTTGGTGTATTTTTATACATGGATTGAACTGGACAACATGGTCGTAAAGTTGGCGTGTTGCCGTTATATTAGGTATAATTCGGCTCGCTTGTTGCGGCCAGGACTGCAGCGGCTACAGCGGCAATTATCCCAATTTAGAAAAGGACCTAGCGGATGCCTGACCTTTTATTAGACATAAGAGGGCTTGAAACCCAATTCAAGACCCCGGATGGGATTGTTCATGCAGTAAATGGTGTTTCGTTTGGCTTGAAGGAGGGTGAAACACTGGGGGTCGTGGGAGAGAGCGGTTGCGGCAAGAGTGTCACCATGCTCTCAGTGCTGGGGTTGATTCCTTCACCTCCAGGAAAGGTTGTCGCGGGGGAAGCGTTCTTTTTCGGTCAAGATCTCCTCAAGATGACACATGAAGAAATCCGCCATGTGCGCGGTGCGCAAATCAGCATGGTATTCCAGGATCCCATGACTTCCCTAAATCCCGTGTTGACCATCGGCCGTCAATTGCAGGACCCGCTGATGTTGCACACCGGCATGACCAGGAATCAGGCGCAGGAACGCGCGGCCGAATTGCTGAGTCTCGTCGGCATTCCAAATGCCAGGGAACGGCTCAACGATT
>JBBIUO010000026.1:0-1658 GCA_037440205.1 Chloroflexota bacterium | reverse complement strand
CGGGCGGCATGCGTCAGCGCGTGATGATCGCCATGGCGCTTTCGTGCAGTCCACAGATCCTGATCGCAGACGAACCGACCACCGCACTGGATGTGACCATCCAGGCACAGATCGTGGAACTGGTCAGGCGTTTGCGCGAAGAACTGGGCATGGCCATCGTCTGGATCACCCACGATCTTGGTGTAGTCGCCGGCATCGCCCAGCGTGTGGCGGTGATGTACGGCGGCTATATTATTGAAGAGGCTTCCGTCAACGAGTTGTTTGCAAACCCCACACATCCCTATACCCTGGGACTGCTGGGAAGCCTGCCCCGCGTGGACGAGACCGAACATGGGCGGTTGTTCTCAATCGAAGGTCACCCGCCGGTTCTTTACCAAAAACCCACAGCCTGTCCGTTTGCGCCCCGCTGCAAGTGGGCAATGGAACGATGCTGGAAGGAAAATCCCGCCCTCGAGCCGGTCTCGAATGAACATCGCGTTGCTTGTTGGGTTGATACAAAAACGGGGAGAAACCGATAATGAACTCACAAAATGAAGTCCTGTTGAAAGTCGATGATCTGAAGATGCACTTTCCCATCTATCGCGGCGTGTTCCAGCGGCAGGTGGGAGCGGTCCACGCTGTGGACGGTGTTTCATTCGATGTAAAGCGCGGCGAGACCCTTGGACTCGTTGGAGAATCCGGCTGTGGCAAATCCACCACAGGCAGAACCATCCTGCAATTGTACAAACCCACCGCCGGCGCGGTCGTTTTCGAAGGCACGAATCTTGTGGGATTAAAAAGCGAGGAAATGCGCAAAACCCGCCGCAGGGCCCAGATGATCTTTCAAGATCCGTACGCAAGCCTGAATCCCCGTATGACCGTCGCCGAGATCATCTCGGAACCTTTGATGGTCCACAACGTTGGCACCGGAAAAGAGATTCAGGAACGCGTCGCCCATCTCCTTGAGCTGGTCAACCTCAATCCGGCATTCGCCACCCGTTACCCGCACGAGTTTTCCGGTGGGCAACGCCAGCGCATCGGCATTGCGCGCGCACTGGCGCTTCAGCCATCCTTCATCGTTTGCGATGAGCCGATCTCCGCGTTGGATGTTTCGATCCAGGCGCAGGTGGTCAACCTGCTGGAGGAATTGCAGGAACAATTCAATCTCACCTATTTGTTCATTGCTCACGACCTTTCCATGGTCCGCCACATCAGCAAGCGCATTGCAGTGATGTACCTCGGCGTGATCATGGAACTTGCAGAACGTGATGAACTTTATCTAAAGCCTCTGCATCCCTATACCCAGGCATTGCTCTCGGCAGTCCCGATCCCCGATCCGGTTGCAGACGCCAAACGCAAACGCGTTATTCTCGAAGGCGATGTTCCTTCGCCGGTCAACCCGCCTTCGGGTTGTCGTTTCCGAACCCGCTGTCCAATTGCGGATAAGATTTGCGCCGAATCTCGTCCCGATTTTCGTGAGGTAAACCCCGGCCACTTCGTGGCCTGTCATATGGTCAAGTGACATGTAAAGGAGGTGGTTGCCTGCAATAAGATACATTGTTGAGCGAACCCACGTCAACCATTGCAAGTTCGTAAATCGAAATTTCAAAATTTTGAGGAGAAGAAAAATGCGTAAACTGTTTGCTCTACTGAGCCTTCTCGTCGTCGCCAGCATGGCC
>JBBIUO010000025.1:12346-19141 GCA_037440205.1 Chloroflexota bacterium | reverse complement strand
AGGATTATGTCTATCGAATTGACGATTTGCGGAAGACGGGCGCGAAGATCAAGTTTTTGTCCGTTGAGCCGTTGCTTGGTCCTCTGCCAAAGATGAATCTCAAAGGAATCAACTGGGTCATCGTGGGCGGCGAGTCGGGTCCTGGGGCGCGTCCATTGGAGAGGGAGTGGGTGGTCGGTGTGCGGGATCAATGCAAGAAGGCGAAAGTTCCTTTCTTTTTCAAGCAATGGGGCGGAGTACAGAAGAAGAAAGCGGGGAGGATGCTTGATGGCAAAACATATGATGAGATGCCACGCGATATGAGTTTTGCGAAGGCGTGACACTGAGGCGGCGTAACAGCCGCCTTTTTGTTTGGGGCGCGGGAGAGGGACACGCGGGGAGGGTCAACGGGCGGGGGGAGGAAAGCTTGCTAACAAACCCTTGTAATTTAGTTAGCATTGTGCTAACATAGTCGTGTGTACAAAATCTCCTACTCCAAAGAAGCCGAAAAGACATTGCAGAGGATGCCGCGCAACATGGCGAAGTTGATTCTCGGGAAACTCAAAGATATAGCCGTCAATCCATACGCAGATCATCCCAATGCCACAAAGTTACAAGGCAGGGAAGGGTATCGGCTCAGAGTTGGAGATTGGCGAGTCATTTACAAGATACAGAATGAACAACTGATCATTGTCGTGATGAAGATCGCTTCACGCGGAGAGGTTTACAGATGAAAGAAGACATTCAAATCATCGAACGGGACGGAAAGCCTGAATGGGCTGTACTCCCTTATGAAGAATACCTGGAACTCATCGAACAAGCGGAATTGCTCGAAGATATTCGCGACTTCGACAGGATCAACGCGGCGATTGAAAACGGAGAGGAAGAGTTGATTCCATCCGAAGTAGTCTACGCCATTCTCGACGGCGAGAATCCCATCAAAGTCTGGCGTGAATATCGCGGGCTGACCCAACAACAACTGGCGGACGCGGCAGGAATCAGCAAGCCGTATCTCTCGCAGATCGAGACGGGCAAGCGAACGGGGGCGACAGACGTTCTGTCCGCGATTGCGAAGGCATTGAATGTGTCGCTGGATGATGTGGTGGAAAGAACAGAATAAAACTGGCGGCGTAACAGCCGCCTTTTTGTTTGAATAGATTATTTTGACCAAACGCTCGGAACCGCTGGCGGAACTTAATCCGCGCCTGCAATTGAATTCTCATTGTGTCATTCCTCCATTTGTGATTAAATCAGGCCAGTTTTATCGCTACCTAAAGGATGTGACCCATGACAATAAACAAGGACAACGTCAGCCAGATGTGGCGTGACTGGTTCATGACCGATGCCTTCGCGGTCGAAAAGCGATTGCATCATTTTTTCAACATCCTGCCGCATGACCCGCGTTGCAAACTTTGTCATGCGCCGTTTCAGGGAATCGGGGGCATGATGGTTGGCGCCCTGTACGGCAGAAAGCAATCCAGCCTGAATCCCCGCTTTTGCAGCATCTGCGAAGACTTCGCCAAAAAATTCCCCGGCGGCGCGGAAGTGGAAATGTCCATGCTGTTCGTGGACGTGCGCGGCTCCACGGCGCTTTCCGAGCAAATGACCCCGCTCGAATTCCAGAAACTGATCAACCGGTTCTACGTCGGCGCGACCAAAGCCATCGCGGATGAAGACGGCCTGGTGGAAAAACTGGCCGGTGACGCGGTGGCGGCCTTTTGGGGCGCGGGCTTCGCGGGGAAGGATTACGTCGCAAAGACTGTCCGCGCCGCACAGGCGATCATCCGCATGATGCGCAAGGAAAACATTCCGGTGGGAGTCGGGGTCCACGCGGGAGTGGCGTACTTCGGCGCGATGGGGGAGGAGAACGGGCTGGTCAACATCTCCGCGATCGGCGACGAGGTCAACGCGGCGGCGCGCATCGCCTCCAAGGCCGAAGCGGGTGAGATCCTCCTCAGTGAGGCTGTGCTGGAGCAGGCGCACATGGACGGGAGCGGTCTCGAATCGCGCAGGCTGGAATTAAAAGGGATCAGCGGGCAGGTGTCGGTGCGTGTGATGCGGGTTTGATCCATTCCTAATCACTGGAAGAGCGGATGAAAATTCCCATCCATGACAAATGATATACTTCATCGCATGGATGAGTATAAAAAGTCAATTCGGCAACGCATCCTCGAACGCGAAACGTTTGTGCGCGCAACCTTCAGCGGGGAGCAAAAAGGATTCTCCGTGCCATGGGCAAAGGTGATCGTGCGGCCTGTCGAGATTCAAGGGGAGGTCAATTTGCAGTTTTCATATTTCGACGAAAAAAAAGACACCACCAAAAATTATTCATTCAAGCAGGCCGCAGTCAAAGTGGATGAACTGCTCGCGCTCCCCTTCCGAAATATTTTTGTGGAGAGCAACGCTGGTAACGTGCAGGTTAATGTTTCCAAAAAGGGAAAGGCCATCGTCAACGAGTTCAAGCCCGCCGAACCCATTCCCGTGAACCTCGCGCACAACCGCGAAAAACAAAGAATGTTATCCGATGAAAACGCGCGCCCATTTTTGGAGGCGGTCGGCATCCTGACGAAGGATGGACGAATCAAAGCCGACATGCAGAGGAAGTACAAACAGATCAACGAGTTTTTGCGACTGTTGGATGAAACCGCTTCTTTCGACGCCTGGAGCGGACAGCCCGTCAATGTGGTGGACTTTGGCTGTGGCAGCGCCCACCTAACCTTCGCCGTTTATTATTACCTCCGCGATATTCTGCATCTCGATGCCCACGTCACCGGCGTGGATGTCAAAGCCGATCTGATCGAACGGCATCAAAAAACAGCCGAGTCCATGGGCTGGGACCGAATGTCGTTTCAGGTCGGTTACATCGCAGATTATCAACCCGATGTGAAACCGAATGTCATCCTCGCCCTGCACGCCTGCGATACCGCCACCGACGACGCGCTTGCCAGGGGGATTCAATGGGAAAGCAAAGTCATTGTCTGCGCGCCGTGTTGTCAGCATGAATTGCAGGAGCAGTTGTCTCGTGCGCCGGTGCCGAATCAAATGCAGGCCGTTTTTCAGCATGGGATTTTATTCGAGCGCATGGGCGATATTCTGACAGATACCTTCCGCGCCGCCATTTTGCGAATCATGGGCTACCGCACCGACGTGACGCAATTCGTCCCCATCGAACATACCGGCAAAAATTTGATGATCCGCTCTGTGAAAACCACCCCGCCCGGCGATTCGCGCCGCATCGAAGAATATCGCAGTTTGAAAACGTTCTGGCAGGTCACGCCGTATCTCGAACAACTGTTGGGGGAACCATACATCGAATATCTGTAAAAAAATCGCCGGGTCAACCACCGGCGATTTTCACTTTGTATCCCAGTCTTTGCAGCACCTCCGCCATGCGCGGACGATGTTCCCCTTGAATTTCGATCACGCCATCTTTGACCGTCCCGCCTGCGCCGCATTCCTGCTTGAGTTTTTTGGCGAGGGCTTTCAAGTCGTCTTCGGTGAGAACGAGATTTTTCACAACAGACACGATCTTCCCGCCGCGCCCGCCCGATTCGCGGTGCAGGTAGGCCGTTTGCTGTTGAGACGGCAAAGACCGGGCATGGCTGACCGTTTGATTTTTCCTGCGAAGATCGCCTTCTTCAGATGACCAAACCGTTCGATTGTTATTGGGCATGGCAGCCTTCGCTCTCAACCTGTATCGCAACCAGATAAAACTGTAGCGCAATTTGCTAAATTGCGGCTGGCAAATGGGCAATTTGCACTACAACTTTACTTATTGAGATACTAACGCACCCTGCGTTTCCATTCCTCTTTCACCTGCAACTCCCGCGGGCTGAGGCCCGAGTCAAGCGCAAGGAAATCGGTCATCAGGCGGTTGAACTGGGTCGGATTATCCACCATCGGAAAATGTCCCGTATCTTCCAGGACGATGTGGTGCATGTGGCTTGGGAACGAGTCCGTTTTTTCCTGCGGCGGCATGTCAATGGCGGGATCATTTTCGCCATAAACGAATAAACACGGAACGCCGAGGTCGCGGATGTTCCCGAAGAAATTATTTCCCTGAAGCCCTGCCATCGAAGCAGAAACAGCCTGCGGGTCGGCTTTGGAAGCGTCGGAGAGGGCGGAGGTCGCTTCCGGGGCGCGGCCGGCCAGCCATTCCACCAATTCGCTCATGGCGGCAGTCTTCATGCGGGAATTGACCGAGTCGTACTCAAACGGACAGTTGATCGCCATCATCCGATCCACCGTCGCCGGGAATTGTTTGAGGTAGGAGAAGCCGACCAACGCGCCGAGGCCGTGACCCACGAGCGCCACTTTGCCGATGCCCATTTCCTGCAAAAAGCGGTTGACGAGTTCGGCCTGTTTATCGAGCGAGTAACGCAGGGGATCGCGCGAGGTATCGCCGAAGCCGAAGAAATCGAGCGCATACGCGCGGAACGATGTGGATGCGACCTGCATGGCGTTGACCCAGTAACGCCATGAGCCGACCCAGTCGTGCAGGAAGACGATGGGACGTCCGCGTCCCAAAGCCTCGTAATGCACCATCGAACCGTCGAGAATGATTGCGCTCATCGAATCGTCATTTTCCAAATTTCGAGAGGATGGTTTTCACACGTTCTGAAAGCTGGTCGGGGGCAAAGGGTTTGAGCAGGTATTCCTCCGCGCCGGCGTCGAGCCCGGTTTGGATTTCGGAATCCTGTCCCTTGGCCGAGAGAAACACAACGGGAATATCCTTCAGGATGGGATCGGCCTTCATTGCGCGGCACGCATCGTAACCGGTCATTCGCGGCATGCGCACATCCATGATGACGATATCGGGAACGATCTGGGAGGCCTGATGCAATGCCTCCTCGCCGTTGGAAGTGGCTGTCACCTCGTGCCCCGCAAACCGCAGGGTGAACGCGACAAGTTCACGGATATCTGGTTCGTCTTCTGCTATTAGGATCCTTGCCATTCAAACTCCATTGTCAGTACTTCACGAAAGCGCGTAATTGGCGTTCTCTAACGCCTAATTTGCGCCAGAGAGCGCAAACTACGCGAGGTTTTCGTGATCTACTGATTGTGTATGATGGGCAGGGTGAAGGAGAAGGTGCTTCCCTCGCCCGGCACACCGGTGCTTGTCATCCAGATCCGGCCGTTATGCATTTCAACCAGCTGGCGTACGATGGGGAGACCCAGCCCTGTTCCTGGCGTTGCAAGAACGAGCGGATGCTCGCCACGGAAGAAACGTTCAAAGATGCGGGATTGATCCTGCGGCGCGATTCCCACGCCGTTATCCTGCACATCCACCTGGATTTCGCCGTTGACCTGGTGGATGTTTACACGGATGGTGCCGTTGCTGGGTGTATAGCTGAAGGCGTTATCCACAAGGTTGCCGAGAATCTGCCGTACGCGGTCGCCATCTCCCATAACCGGCGGTATCTTCGCCGGCGCATCGAGGGAGAGCGCCATGGGCTTGTTTTCATTTTGCGAGCGGCGCAGGGCATCGGCAATGACATCCTCCGCGATCTCGCGCAGGTTGACGGATTGCGGGTTCAGTGTGACACGCCCGGCTTCGATGCGGGAAATATCCAGCAGGTCGTTGACCAGAATGTTGAGTCGTTCGATGTTGTTGCGGACAATATCGAGGAAGTGCAGTTGGTTTTCGGTCAGGGCGCCGGCTGCGCCCATGGTCAAAATATCCACGTAGCCTTTGATGGCCGTCATGGGGGTGCGCAGTTCATGGCTGACCGTCGCCACAAATTCGGATTTCAGGCGATCCACTTCCACTTCGTGCGTAATATCGCGGAAGATGGATACGGTGCCGAGGAAATCGTTTTGCAGGATGACCGGCGCAAGATGGACGAGGGCGATGCGTTCGTTCTCCAGTTCCAACTGTTCGGCATAGGTATCACCGAGCTGGTACGAGGACGGGTCTTCGGACCAGCGGCGGATGGTTTCCATCCATGCGTTTGCGGCTTTGCCAAACAAGCCGCCGAAGACATCCAGCGGATTGCCAAGCAGACGCGCTTCGTCAATGGCGAGGATGCGTTCCGTGGAAGAGTTGACAAAGGTGATGCGGTTGTCTGCGCCGGTGACGAGTACGCCGTCGGCCACGGCCTCGAGGATGGCTTGTGAACGGCTGGCATCCTCCTGTTCCTTGCGGAGCATGACGCCGAGGCGTTCGGCCTGGTCGCGGATCAATTCATAGAGGTGGGCGTTGTTGATGGCAACGGCCACCTGACCGCTGATGGCGCGGACGAGGTTGAGCATATCCGAACTGAAGAAGTTGGTGGCGCGCTGGAATACCATGAGAACGCCGATCACATCCTCTCCCACCTGCATGGGAGCCACAATGGCACTGCGGTGGTCCAGGCCGGATGCGGAACTTCGCATCCAGCGTCCGTCCTGGTGGAGATCGTTGATCAATACTGCTTCACGATTCTGCACGACCCAGCCGGCAAGGCCTTCGCCAACCTTCAAGGTGAAACCGTGTCCGGCATCGTTGCGGTCCGAAAGATAACCGTATCCTGCCCGGTAGTGCAACAGGTTATCCTCTGCGTGCAGGAGCATAATGGTACCCTGTTCCGCGCCGATGGCTTCATTTAGCAATGACAATGTACGGTTCAGGGCGCGGTCGAGATCGAGGCTGGAGGAGACCTCGGTAAGAATGCGCAGGAGGGTTTCGGTATTCTGCTGTTCGCGCTGTAACTGGGCGGTGCGTTCGATGACGCGCATTTCGAACTGGGAGGCAAGGCTTTGCGCCTCGGTAAACGAGCGCGCATTTTGAATGGCGACGATGACCTGGTTTGCAAGCGTGCCGAGGATTTGCACATC
>JBBIUO010000025.1:6893-12318 GCA_037440205.1 Chloroflexota bacterium | reverse complement strand
ACTCTGGACGGAAAGCATACCAAGCGTTTTACCGCCCAGCATCATGGGCAGGGCCACAATGGATTCGGTGTTTCCTTCGTCTTCATCCTCGCCGGCCTGGATCGTATCCAGGCTGTTCACCTGATCGAGCGTTGAAACCAGGATGGGCCTGCCGCTCGAAATGACCTGACTGCTCATTCCCTGCCCAAACGGAACCCGCTGTGCCGTGATGCGTTTCCCGCGATCAATCATGTACACGGGTTCGATCTCGTTCTTTTCCGCGTCGAGCAATGTAATGACGAATGAATCCATCGGCACGAGACGTTCCGCCGCCTTGCGCGCCGCCAGATAAATATCTTCCGGGTTCAGGCTCGAATTGACCTGGGAACTGGTCTCATTGAGAATGGAGAAGCGTTCGGCGGTGCGGACGGATAATTGGAACAGGCGCGCATTTTCGAGGGCAACGGTGGCCTGGTTGGTGATGGTGCGCGCGATCTCAAGTTCATTCGAACCGAAACGCCCCTCCCCCATCATTTGGGCAAAGACGAGCGCGGAAAGGTTTTGTCCGCTGGCGAGGGGAAGGATCAACAGGGCGGTGGCGGTTTCGCCGAGCATCTCCGAAAGGGGGGCGAGGTCCGGCTCGTTGCGTGCATCATCGGTGTTAAAAATGCCAAGCGACTCGCGCAAACGGCTGAAGATGGGCGAATCGGGCAGGGGGCGCGGAAGTTTGATGCGCGTTCGAGGGGAGGAAATTTTCCAGGTCGCCCGGCCCCGTTCAAAGGTCACGACAGAGACGCGGCGCGCGCCAAGCCCTTTGAGCAGTTCGTTGGCGGTCAGGTTCAAGATCTGGTCGGTATCCAGCAAGCCGGTCAACGCCGATGCGAAACGGTTGAGGGTGGCAAGGCGCTGTGAACGCTGGTCGAGTTCGGTGGCGCGGCTTACGCTGTCTTCATACAAACGGGCGTTATCGAGCGATACGGCAGACTGGCTTGCAAAGGTGAGGCTGACCTGCATTTGCTCGCGCGTGTAAAAATGCGCCTGCCATTTTTCCACAGCAAGCACGCCGACCATTTCGCCCTTGGAGATCATGGGAATGCCGAGCCAGGAGAGTCGGGGCGATTCCACCGGCATGAAGCGTGAGTCTTCGCGCACATCGTTGACGAGGATGGGCTGGCCGGTTTGCGCCATTTCCTTGAACAGCGCGCTATCCTGTACAGACACGGACAGGCCAAGCCGTTCCTCTGAATCTGCAAAGCCGCGCGCGGAAACGACCGAGAGGCGATCCCTGTCGCGCAACCAGAGTGTGGCCGTGTCATACGGAATGATGGGGACAAGCTGGTCGAGCAGGGAGCTGATCAATTCGTCGCTTCGCAGGCTGGAGGTGAGGGAGGCGGCGGCGTTATTCAGCGCGTGCAACTGCCCGGCGCGTTCCTGCGTGGCCTGCACGAGGCGGACGTTATCGAGCGAGAGCGCGATCTGCTGTGTGAGCGACATCAGCAGGGCTTCATCTTCTGTGCTGAAAGCGGAGGTGGCGTTGAAGTTATCCAGCACCAGCAGGCCCAGGTTTTGGCCGGCGGTTCCAATGGGAACGAGCAGGCTCGATACCGGTAAACGTCCGCCGGTGGCCTGGCGATAGAGCGCAAGATTTTCGGCGCTCAGGTTGTAATCGCGCACGAAGTTGATCTCGTCCACGCGGCGGGCGGTTCGATTCATAAAGACCGTGCCCGGCAGGGCCTCGCCCGGATGGTAGTTGATTGCCAACATGCTGTGATTATCGGCGTATCCGGAAGCCGCGCGCGGGACAAGCAGTTCAGATTGTTGATTCCATACCAGGGCCACACCCGCATGAGCATGTTGGAGGACGCGAATCGAACTTTCGAGCAGGGATTTGACAATCGCATCCGGGTCCATACCCGACAACTGCCGGCTGAAATCGAGGAGGAGATTCACCTCATCGAGTCGGCGGCGTGTCTGGCTGAGCAGGGAGATGTTTTGCAGGATCAGGGAGGCCTGTTGGGAGATCTGCAAATAGACCTTGCCATCCTCGTCTGTAAAATTGGGCAATGATTCGGGGCTGATGGCAAGCATGGCCGCCACCGGTTTATTTTCCACCAGCACCGGCAGGCAGATCACGCTCTTGGCGCGCAGCGAAGTAAGCAATGTGGCATCGCGCCATTCATCGTCTTCGTCAAGGCTCGAAATAAGGATGGGGGTTCCGGTCTGCAAACAGGCGCGCAGTGGGTTGCGCTGGCCGAATAACGACTCCACATTTGTGGAACGCGGCAGACTGCCAAGTACGTGCATGAGGCGCGGGCCATCCGGCGTATTTTCGGCCACGAGCGCAATGGACATGCCCAGCTGAGTGAGCGTTTCGCGGCCCAGCGCAAAAAGCGCCGAGGAGGCATCCAACTGGCGGCTGACGGATTTGGTAATGGCGAGGCCGGCGCGCACGCGTTGAACGCGCTGGTCCAGGTTGTGGAGGGAGATGGTCTGCTCGAGGTCTTTGTGGAGCAGGATGGGCAGGTCGTTCTGCGTGATGTCAATCAGTTTTTGCTGGCGCTGCAGGCCGGAGGAAAGCGAATCAATGCGGACGCGCAATTCGTTCTGCCGCAGTGTATTGCTGATGAGAAGCGCGGCCTGGGAGGCGAACACTTCCACCGTTTCGATCGTTGCCTGGTCGGGGCGCAGGCCGTTCGATGGATCGTCCAGGCTGATCAGCCCCACCACCTGGCCCTCTGAACTTTCAAGCGGAATCAGCAGGGCATCATCCGGGTCCCACGCATTGGGGGAATCTTTGGCGGGGGCTGTAAAATCCAGGGTGACCATGTGCACATCGGAAGGCACTACAGGAGACTGGTCAATGGGGATGAAATAGGAACGGCTGATCCTGAATTCCGGCTTCATGATCTGCTGAACGCTTGCCAGCGGCTGTTTGCGGACAAGCAATTCGTTCAGCGTTTCCCGGGGAATGCCCACCGCGGTGGTGCGGCGCAACATGCCGGTCTCTGTTTCCACCACGCTTATCAAAACCACGCGGAAGGGGGTGGAATCACGGATGCCGCGGGCGATGATCTGCAAAGCCTGGTCGAGCGGCTGGTCATGGCCGAGGCTGTAACTTGCGTCGGTGAGGCGCACAAGCGTATCCGAACGGCGGCGCATGATCTCGGCATTCTTCTTTTCCGCCTGGTAGCGCTGGGCGTTGCTCAAGGCAATGCCGGCCTGCACGGCCAATGTTTGCAGTAACTCAATTTCATCCGTCGAGAAGACACCGAGCCGGTTTGCATGAAGGCTGATCAAGCCCACCATGCGCGCCTGGTATGTGATCGGAGAGATCAGGGCGGAACGCACTCCCTCGTGCGGGATGGGAATATTTTCCTGCGCGAAATCGGCAATGAGTTTGGATTCCCGGGTGGTCAATACCTCACGTTCAGCCGGGGATAATTCGCGCCCGTTTCCACAGCCTACGGATAGTTCCACTCCCGGATCGGACGGATCGCCATTCTGCTCGAACAACAATACCGATGAACAATTCGCCTGTCCCACACGCAGGCTTTCATCGTGAACGGTCTGGAGCAGGTGATTAATATCGAGCGAAGCGCCCAATTCCCGGCTAATGCGTGTGATCGCCGCGAGTTGTCCCACGCGACGGCGCAGGGAGTCATCCGTTTGATCGAGCAGGCTGGAGGATTCCACCGCCGTCGCCAATTGTCCCGCCGCCGTCGCCACCACTTGAAGGTCGTAGGAATTGAAGTAATCGGTCCTGAAACTCCCCAGCATCAACTCGCCGATACTGCGGTCGCGCACGATCAACGGCACCACGATGGCGGATTCGAGCGAAAGTGTTGTTGCCAGCGGACGGTACACGGTCAGAATCCTTCTATCCGTACTGAGGTGGCCGGATAGAAAAGGCTTCTGGCTCCCGGAGACCGTGGAACGGTAATTGGGGTCGTCCATGAAAATTTGAATGAAGGAACTGCTGATATCTTCCGGAAGGCCGAATGCGGATTCACGGCGCAAATGCAGTTCGCCGCGCGCCTCGTTCATCAGGAAGATCGCGCCTGCATTTGCCTGAAAGAGATTCACCAGTTCCCGCACCGAATATTTGAGGATTTCTTCAAGGGTTGCAGAGGAACCCGAGAGGCTGGCGATACGGCGCAGTGCATCGGCGCGTTGGGCGCGTCCGCGGGCCTGTTGTACCAGCAAAACATTTTCGATGATGGCGGCGGCCTGATTGGCGACGATGTTCATCAGGCGCACTTCCTCCACGCCAAAACTGGAAGTGCCTCGTGTATGGTGCCCGATCTGCAAATATCCAAGCATGTGCCCGGAAGAGATGAGGGGGATAAGCGCAATGTCACGAAGGCTGGCCGCTGTGGCGATATCGGAGAGGCCGAGCGCGCGCCAGCTTTCATCTGCCGATGCGTTCAATGTGAGGATGGGCTGTTGTCCGGCGATCACCTTTTCTGCAAGGCTGTCTGCCGGGACGGGCACACGATAAATCTCGACCAGGTGGGCGGGCAGCCCGCGAAAAGGAGCCTTGCCTTCCATCGTGCGCTTCTCTTCGTCGTAAAGCAGAAAGCCCACGATCTCCGCCGGGAACAATGGTGCCACGCTATCCACAAGCCGGGTAAAAAGTTCCTGCACATCACGGACAGCGCCCAGAGTCTGGTTCAGGTTCGCCAACCCCGCCAGTTCCGAGGCGCGTTTCTGTTCATTCATGTAAAGCCGGGCATTTCGGATCGCAACCGCCGCCTGGCCGGATACCAACAGCAACAGATTGAGATCATACGGGCCGAACGCCCCGCTTCCCGTTTGACCAGCCTCCAGTGAGCCGACCAGCTCTCCCCCAGCCATGAGCGGGATTCCCAAATAGGATTGAATGGAAGGCAGTTCGCCGCCGGACGCAAGTTCAGGTTGTGAACGCACATCCCCAATCAGGATGGGAGCGCGACTCTCGATCAACTTATTTGTAAGATTTCCAAAGTGGTGGGGCTGGGTGCGCGTCGAGCCATTGGACGCCGGGACAGACTGCTGAAAATGATACGGTATCAACGCCTGTTCATCGGCATTCCATAATTTCAGTTCAAGAATATCGGACGGCACGAGGCGGCTGACGTTATCCAAAATGGATTGTACGGTGCTATCAAGATCGAGGCTGGTGGCAATGCTCTGGCTGAACTCCGTCACCACGCGCAGGATTTCCGCCGAGGCGCCATCGCCCTGCTCCAGCGCAGGAGATAATTCCTTGCCGCGCAGGGAGACAAGCATGACCGGGAACGTGCCCGGCACCTCGTACGAAGAAATCTCGACCAGCTTGCCGCCTATGGAAAGACGCTTGTGTCCGGGGGATGCGCACAGATCCAGAAAGTCGTCTGTTGGGCGCGCGCGCCGCGCGAGGCGCTCAAGATCGTATGGCTCGTTCTCGCGCAATTCAAAATAGGCGCGA
>JBBIUO010000025.1:5293-6848 GCA_037440205.1 Chloroflexota bacterium | reverse complement strand
GAGGATGATCGCATCATTCGATTTTGAAGATTCGGGAATGGGGAAAGAGTTAGCGACAACCTGTCGAGCGGCCGGGGTGCGCGGGGATGCCCGCAAAATCGCCAGGACCAGCGCCCCAAGAACCAGTCCGGCAACCAACAGGTAAAAACCCAGCCCGGAAAACATGAAAACCGCTCACCTTTTCAGGCGGCAGAAGCGGCCGCTGTATCCTGTCGTCGCGCTTCAGCCGCAAGTTCAGTAATCTCACGAATATCCGCAAAGGATTGCGGGCTCGGCGAAACCAATCCCGCAGACAAATACATGAACCCAACCTTTTCCACGCCCCCTTCCGCTTTCGGGGCTTGAATGAAGCCCTGCTGACGGTCAATGAAGTTATAGTGGCTTTGCACCTCGTTGGCAAAGCGTTCCTTCAATTTCTGGCGGATGCCCGCGGCGGCCTCATTCGTGGTGATGATGATGAAGTTATCGCCTCCGGCGTGACCGATGAAGTCGCTCGTCGTACCGAGTTCGTCCACCACTTCGCCGATCAACATCGCCGCGAAGCGCACGACATCGTCGCCCGCCACAAAGCCGTACACATCCTTGAACGGCTCGAAATTATTGATGCGCACATCCAGCAAGGCCCAATTCTGCTCGCGGATGATGCGGCGTAACTGCTCTTCGATCAGACGGCCCGCAGGCAAACCGGAGCGCGGGTCGGTAAGACTCTCTCGTTCCGAGCGGCGGATGGCGCCCTGCACGCGCAGTTTCAATTCCTCGATGTCGAAGGGCTTGGTAATGTAATCGTCCGCGCCCAACTCGAGGCCTTGCAGTTTGTCGCTGCGTTCGTCCTTTTGCGTAAGGAAAATCACCGGAATATGGCTGGTGCGGGTGCTTGTCCGCAGGTTGCGGCAGACCTCGTAACCGTCGATATCCGGCAACATGATATCCAGCACGATCAGATGCGGCAGGACCTGTTTCGTCTTGTCCAGGGCATCGCGTCCGCGATTTGCCACATCCACTTCATATTGCAGACTCGTGAAATAGATCTTGAGCATATTGGCGATGTCAAGATCGTCTTCCACTACCAAAAGCCGGGCATTTCCCATGTCGAGCCTCCTTTAAGCACGTCGTAACCCTTTGCGGGCGTTTTGTCGAACGGCTTCAATCTGTCCATCGGTTACTTCGCGCTCGAACGATCTGAAACCACTCATGCGAAAGCCATGTCGTTCTGCGATCGCGGTGATATCCTGTACGCGTTCCAATGTAATTTCCTTGCCGACCGTGTAATCTTCAAAACGGCCTTCCAGGGCAAGCGCAATGGTTTCCGCCATGCAGGCATAGGCCTTTCCCTCCGGAAAGCCGAAGTTAAAATGGAAATTCACGGGGCCTGGCACATCAACCATACCGCCGTCAATCACTAATATATCATCTCTCGCCGCCGCCACCATTGCAGAAACATCGCGGGGGCGCGCCACATCACACACCACACTGCCCGGCTGTAAATGTTCCGGGCGGATGACATCATGGATCGAACTCGTCACGGTTAAAATCAACTGCGCATCCTTTAAAACAT
>JBBIUO010000025.1:0-5250 GCA_037440205.1 Chloroflexota bacterium | reverse complement strand
AAGCCTGCTTCTCAAAGCTTCGAGTTTATCCTCATGCCGGGCAATGAGCAGGACCCGGGCGGCCTCCCCAGCCAACAGTTCAGCACAGACCCGTCCGATCGCTCCAGTCGCGCCGACCACTGCCACAGTCGCGTCTTCCATTTTAATGTCCATCACGTGCGCCGCATCCCGAATGGCCTGCACAGCCATGGCCACGGTGTATGAGTCGCCTGTGGTTACGGGGATATCCAGCCTGTTCGCGATGGTCACGCCCGCGTCCCCCACCACGGAGGTAAAGGCGCCCAGGCCGAGGATCTGCGCGCCCAGCCTTTCGGCCATGCGCCCCGTTTGGACAATTTTACGATAGACCGCTCGCTCAGGCAACTCCATCATGCGCCGCGGAGTATACGGACATGCAAGGAACCAGCCTTTTATGGTCTTTCCGGTCGCCTGCGAGGTGATTCCTTCGATCTCCGAGATGTAAACGGGCGGAAAAAAGGTGGAAAAAAAATCAATTTGCCTCTCGTTCAATGCACGGCCCAGGAAGGGAAACTTTCTACTGACGTCTCGCTTGGGGTCAATGGGATGAATGATGAATGCAAAACTATCCATTTTATCTCGATGGCGCTCGATGACAATTTACCAGGACTCTGAAACGCCTGTTGCTTGTTTGTGATATGGGGTTTGATGAAGATGAGCAAGCCTGAGATGGTGGTGGTCGCTGTCTTCAAAAAGGATATCGCGGTCAATGACACGCCTCTCCTTCGATGCCGCCAGCACGACATCCGATTCGATGGTGCGCGCAGGATACACGATCATGCCGGAACCGATGCGGCAGTTATGCCCCACACAGCCGCCGATCACCGGGCGGTTGGAGTGGCTTAACTTCCCGTTGCCGTCGCGGGCGCGGATGGGGGCGGGAATCAGGTTGTAATCCGTCCACGTGGAGCCGGCGCCGATGAAGGTGTTCCTGCCGATCACGCACATTTGCAGGCAGGTGTTTTGCGCCAACATGCTGTTCTCCATGAGCGTGGTCATGAACAACGCGGCGCGGAAGGGGAGAAAGGCCCCGTCTCCCACCACTGAAAGCATCACCTGTACATCCTGCGAAATGTTGACGTTATTTCCAATGATACTATTCTCGATCACTGCGCCGGCGTTGATGGTGACGTTATCGCCGATGATCGCCGGGCCGTGAATGGTGGCGCTTGGGTCAATCACACAGCCTTTGCCCACCTTCACCAGTTCCGAGCATTCGAGAACCTGCCGCCCTTCATAAATGGCCCTGCCAATGATCTTGAGTTTGAAACCCAGATCCTCGTTCAAGCGTTTTTCAAATCGCGCTCCATGCGCAAACTGGCCGAAAACCGTATCTGCGATAAAAACATGCACCCAGGAATCAATCGCCATCATGGCGCGCAAGGGAACTTGAAAGACAAGGTCGCCGCTTCGATCCCCCATGTAGGTTGGCACGTGATAATAACCGATCTCGCGCGGCTGCATGTCAATGACGAGCGGGTCGGCGCCTGCCACCGGCCCATTGGGGTAATACCACAGATCGGCCAGGTACAAACTCCCGGCAGGCGTATAGGATGTGGAAAGGGGAAGGGCGTGTTCGCGGAAGGCAAGGTCATCTGCGCGGAAGGCGGCCCGGACGGGTTTGTTGAGCCTGAGCGCCTCTTCCATGAATGCCTGAATATAGAATTTATCGAAAAAGAGGTTGTCGCGATAGACAATCGCCTGCTCGCGGACAGGTTGCAACCGCTCCCCCTGTTTCAACTCCAGTTCGCGCGTCACATACGGCGCAAGCAAATTGCGCTGATGCAACCAAAGCGGCGAGTTTTGGATCCGCAATTCGCGCGCAGGCTCGCAAAACGGCATGATGTGATTCTGCGCGTGCAGGACGATTTTCAGCATAATCCATGATTATAAATCAAAGTATGCGTCAAAACCGCCCGTCAAACAAAACTGTAAATGCGCTGTCTCCGCCTACGAGAGCGGGGTTTGATCAATGACAATGGTGCAGGTCTCGCCGCCCCGGGCAATGCAGGTCACTTCCTCGACGTTGAACACCTTTCCCCCGCTTAGCCAATACAACGCCTCCTGCAACACCCCCACGGCAAGGTGGCAGACCGGCTCATCCGCCTTCCGTTCCCAGCATAACGGACACCGTTCAATATGCCAGTAGATGCGGTTGTCCTTTTCCTCCACGCGCACTTTCTGGTCGGTGTGTTTGTTGAAAAGGTCGGAAAACATCCTCGCACCGGAATGCAGTTTTGCAGGCAGGGGAAGCAGGCGGAAAGCAATCTCAGTCAACCCGAGCATGGAGCCGTATTCCTTCAGACCATACTTGAAACACGCCCGCCCCACGCGCAGGGCAAGCCCCCGTCCACCTCGCGGGCCATACGCCTGTTCAAGCGTGCTTTGCAGGAGGCTGATCGTTCTGAATGGAACAGGCCGGTCTGCCTGTGGGGGATTCTGAATAAGGTTTTCAAGCGGGGGAAGACGCAATAATGCATCCACGCCATTTACGCCCATGATCTCTTCCATGGCGAGCAAAATGATCTTCCCCATTTTCTGAGGATAATAGAAGTATTGCTGACTCATGGAGCGGGAATCTCTTGGTCGAGGAACGATTTTAACTTTTGAGTGAAATCAACCGGCTCATCCAGCATGATGAAGTGCCCCGCATTCGGAAATCGCTCGATATGAACCTGAGACAACCCGTCCTGTAAGGGCCTCCACTGCTTTGGGTCAACAACGATATCGTTGTCCCCATACATCCCCATGACCGGCACCTGGATCAAATGCAGGCTGGGACGCAGGTCCGTCCTTCTCAGCGAACCGATGCTTGCAAAGAACGCCTCCAGCGTCGTTCGCGAAACGTCCCGGTCCATCATCTCAGCCCAGTTCTTATCCTTCGAATAAAAAGGGGAAAGAACACGATAGAACGATTTGTAAATCCACAGGTTATGGTAGGTCAACCAGCCAAACGCACGATACCCAAAGACTCGCGGGAAGAAGAACAGGGAAGAGCCGGCAATGGGCGAGCCGATCACGACCACTTTCTGCACCCGTTCGGGATATTGGATGGCCGTCAACAAACTGACCGTCCCACCCATGCTGTGTCCCACCAGCGGGGCGCGGACAATGCCCAGTTGCTCCATGAATTGATTGACCAGGCTGACAAAATCTTTTACGGCATACGTCTCACGCTTTGTGCCGGATTCCCCAAACCCCCAAAAATCCAGGGCATAGGTGCGGTAAAACGCCCCCAGGTAAGCCATGGTTTTCTGCCACAACCCCCATGAACCCTGATAACCATGTAAAAGGATTACGGGTTTCCCGCGCCCATAAACCTCGTAATGTACTATTCCCTGATCAGTGGTAATGGATGACACAGCAAGGATTCGCCCGTCCCTATTTTCCGGAGTCCATTTCTTTCAGGATGCTATATAACAACTCCAGCAATACCGTTTTGACGGTATCGCGATCCGTCGCCACACAGGGCAGGAGTTTTGTCGCGCCATCGAGGCGCAGGGCATGGCGCACATCCTCAAGATCCCACGCGTCGCCCACATCCTGCTTGTTGGCGGCAACCACGAATGGCGTGGGTGCATACGCGCGAAACGTTTCAAGGATCGAACGCGCTTCACGGAAGGTTTCGGGGCGGGTGCTGTCCACCATGACGATAAAACCCAACATCCCCTCCGAGAGAATTTCCCACATGAAGTCGAAGCGTTTTTGTCCCGGAGTACCAAACAGGTACAGCACCAGGTCCTCGTCCACAGTGATGCGTCCGAAGTCCATCGCCACCGTGGTGGCGGATTTTACGGAGCGTTCCTCGTCGGAAGAGATTCTGCGCTCCGTGGCCACAACATCAATTTCACTGACAGACTGGATAAATTGAGTCTTGCCAGCGCTGAATGGACCCGTTACTACCATTTTGACCGTTTGCATAATTTCTGTCCTTACTAGCCCTGATGATTACAATGTTCGAATGCGGCCGATCAATTTATTGATCAACGATTTCTGTTCTTCCTTATCCTGCACCGGGAACTGTTTCGGGCTGGGCGGAGGAACCGCACCCGCAGGACGCACCAATTCAACCAAACCTGCCTGCAACAGGCCATAAACAATTCTTCGAATGTCGAGATCGCTTAACCTGTTGGTGCCTGCGATCTGACGCATTGTGTTCTTCGGGTCAACAAACTTGACTACTTTCCATTCCTCGATGCTTAGATTCACATTGGTCAGCGGCCGTTCTGTAAACTTGAGCGCCATATCCAGGCTTGGGATTTCATCCTGCAATTGCTCCAGTTCACGCAGTTGACGCGACCCTTCGATAATGATGTTTTCGAGATCGAGCCTGACATTGATACGGTCGTCCGGCGGGAGCATTTCATTCTCGAACCGAAAAATACCTTCCACCCAGGTGAATAGTTTTCGCACCACCTCGGTGAAATAGCCCTGCAAATTAAGGAGAATATCCTCCTGGGTCACGTAACCTGCATTAATAAGAAGCAGGCCGAGTTCCTTATCGGTCATCTGGCCTGCGCGGTCTGCAATTGCACGGTATTGGTTTATATTGATCTTGTTCGCTTTGTGCAGGACCAGGGCAAGGCTCCCATCCTCTTTGCCGATGCGCGCATAAGCCAGTTTTCCATCGCGGAATGATACATATGCCTGCTCGGAAGGACCATCCAAAATCAACGTTCCAGTCTTGCTGGCAAGGTTGATCAAGTTAAGAAGCTGGGTGATCGTAAAATCGCGCAAATTTCCACGCAGGGCCATAATTCCTCTATAGTTGCCATCCATGGATGACTGGGGGAAAATTATACTTGCAAGGCGATATTGCGTCAATTAACCCACTTAACATTCCTGTGAGGACACGCCGGCAACCACATCACACGATCATGTTTGAATCCGATGGAAGTTTCCGGGGGCACCGCCGGTCTTATTAAGGCAGATTGGCTTTCACGCTGGGGATGTACACAAAGCGATTGGGCGGCCTGATATCCTGCTAAAGCTTTCCCTGGTGTTCTTTCCGCTTCGATTATTCCTCCTTTGGGTGGGGGCGCAATATAGTTTAATAGGAGTGGCTTTTGGCCATCTCACAACGGAGGTGATCGCTTTGCTGGTCAATCTTTATGTTTGGACTTTTGACAACTTGAAAAACTTGCCGGCAAATTGAAGCAAGGTAGCACCTTTACAAAACTATAGTGGTTAAGAAAACTATATTGAAAAATTATACGGGTAGGCAGCCAGTCA
>JBBIUO010000024.1:0-19318 GCA_037440205.1 Chloroflexota bacterium | reverse complement strand
GCCGTGTTACAGGCAACGACGATCAATTTTGCATTGTGGTTCAGCAAAAATTTGGTGATTCCCTCCGAAAAACTTTGGATCTGCTCCATCGAGCGCGGCCCGTACGGCACATGCCCCTGATCGCCAAAATAGATGACAGCCTCTTCAGGCATCTGCTCGCGCATCGCCCTCAAAACGGACAATCCGCCTACGCCGGAGTCGAATACGCCGATGGGGTTATTGGTGAAAGGCATGTGATTGATGAAAATAAGTGATAGTTAATGCGTAAATTACGAATTACGAGTTACGCATTACTCCCCCGCCGCATCCACAAACGACTTGAACAGTCTCTGCATGGCGGGCTGGTCGGTGAGCCATTCGGGGTGCCATTGCACAGCCACCGCGTAGGGATGATCGGGGATTTCCACGATTTCCACCAACCCATCGGGCGCGTGACCCGCCACACGCAGGCCGGGCGCAATATCCTTCAACCCCTGGTGATGGAGGCTGTTTACGTTCAACAAGGTCCCGCCAAAGATTTCAGCCGAGCGCGAGGCTTCGTCCACGTTGACGGGGTGGACGAGGGCGCGGCGCAAATTGCCCGGGTAATCGTGATCCAATGCGCCCGGCAATTGATCGTGGATGTGCGTGTAAAGCGTGCCGCCCAAGGCCACATTCATCACCTGCGCGCCGCGGCAGATTCCCAGCACGGGTTTGCCGTCGTTTACAGCGGAACGCATTAAACTGATCTCGGTAGAATCCCGCCCCTTGTCCACCTCACCAATTCTCGGGTGGTCGGAACCGTTGAAATATTCCAGCGAGACATCCCCACCCCCGGAGAAGAGAATCCCTTCGAGACGGGAATACAAATCGAGGAAGTTTTCCTCAGAAAGCATCGAAGGGATGAGAATGGGCATTCCGCCCGCCTGCACGATGGCATTGATGTAGGAATGCTGGAGCGCGGTGAGCGGGTGGCCGTCGGCATCTTTTCCGTTGCGGGTGGTGATTCCGATGAGCGGTTTTGGCACGGTTTCTCCAAACAAAAAGACCCTAAAGGCCTTGAAGACCTTTAGGGTCTTTCCAGGAACCCTAGTCGAACTTTTGTTTGAGGCGCGCGCCCTTGCCGGTGCGTTCGCGCATGAAGTACAACTGCGCGCGGCGGACCTTGCCGTGACGTTCCACAACGACCTTGTCGATGCGCGGGGAGCGGAGCAGGAAGGTGCGTTCCACACCGATGCCGTTGGAGGCCATGCGGCGCACGGTCACGGAGGAGTCATTGCCGCCCTTGCGAAGGCGGATCACCGTGCCTTTGAATTCCTGGATGCGTTCGCGGTCGCCTTCCTTGATTTTGACATGCACGCTGACGGTATCGCCGGAATTCAATTGCGGGATGTTCTCATTGGGTTTGGCCTCAACGGCCTTGATATGGTCTGTCATCTGACGTTCTTCCTTACTTTTATTGAATATTCTGAAACGCGAGTGCCGAGTATAGCACGCATTTTCCGAACCCACAAGCCCGTTTTTTCAATCATATTTTCGTATCGCCAGCACGGCGTTGTGACCGCCGAAGCCGAAGGCATTGCTGATCGCCAGCGAGACTTTCACTTCGCGCGATTTGTTCGGCACATAATCAAGGTCGCATTCAGGGTCGGGAGTCTGATAATGAATTGTCGGAGGGATAAGCCCATCGCGTACAGCCTGCACACAGACAATCGCCTCCAGCGCCCCCGTTGCACCCATCATGTGCCCGGTCATGGATTTGGTGGACGAGATCGGTACCTTGTATGCCAGTTCGCCGAAAGCGGCTTTGATGGCGCGCGTCTCGGATTGGTCATTCAGGAGGGTGCTCGTCCCATGCGCGTTGATGTAGCCCACATCCTCGATATTCGCCTTTGCGGAAGAGAGCGCCATCAGCATGGCCGCCGCACCGCCTTCACCTTTTTCATGCGGCGCGGTGACGTGAAAAGCATCCGCCGTTGCGCCGTAGCCAGCCAGTTCCGCCAGAATATTTGCGCCGCGCACCTTTGCATCCGCTTCGCGTTCGAGCACGATCACCGCCGCGCCCTCGCCCATCACCAACCCATCGCGGTTTTTATCGAACGGCTGGGGCGTCATCGAATAATCGTCATTGCGGCGCGACATGGCCCCCACGCGGTCGAACGCCGCCACACCCGTGGATGTGATGGTCGCTTCCGATGCGCCCGCCAGCGCCGCATCAATCATGCCGGTGCGAAGCATCATCAACGCCGTGCCGATTCCATCCGCGCCGGAAGCGCAGGCCGAAGCCACCGAAAAACACGGCCCCTTGATTCCAAACTCAATGGCCGCCATGCCCGCGCCGCCGTTTGCCATCAACATGGGAATCAAAAACGGGCTGACACGTTTCGGGCCTTCCTTGTAATTTGTCAGCGTGGCTTCCTGTAACGACTGCAACCCGCCGATCGCCGATGAAATGATCACACCGATGCGTCCCGCATTCGCCTCGGTGATTTGCAAACCAGATTGCGCCAGCGCCTCCCTTGCAGAGGCAATGGCAAATTGTTCGAAGCGGTCTCGCCGGCGCGCCTCTTTTGCATCCATGTACTGTTCGGGCTTGAAGCTTTTTACTTCCGCGGCGATGTGTACCTGCAAAGGGCTTGAATCAAATAACGTGATCGGCCCAACACCGGACACCCCCGATGTCATGTTGCCCCACGTCTCCTTCACGTTCAAACCAAGTGGATTGACAGTCCCCATACCTGTAATCACAATACGTTCCTGCATGTTTCCTCCGAAGATGATTTGATGAAATAAGTACTGACTTTACATAAAACCCCGCGATAAAAAAAACGTGACGCAGGATGAAATGCGCCGCGCTTCTTTCCACGCCCGGGCCTGCTCTGCCAAAATGAGCATGATCCACCCGATAATATTTTTTACTCTCCCGGTTTGGGAATGTACTCCCCCTCCACCCATTCTTCGCCATCCGGGCCGACTTCCTTCTTCCAGACAGGGACGATTTCCTTCAAGCGATCAATGCCGTAACGCGCCGCATCGAACACACCCGTGTCGCGGTGCGCCGCCGTGCAAGCGATCAACACTGTCGGCGTTTTTGGGTAAAGCCTGCCGATTCGCTGAACGATGACAATGCCCTCGATCACCGGCCACCTCTCGCGGATTTCATCCGCCACCTGTTTCATTTTCGCCTCCGCCATCGGGACGTACGACTCGTATTCCAGATACTCGGTCTTATGCGCATCGCCGCGAGACGTCACGCCACGCACCATGCCTGTAAAAATTGCCGCCGCGCCTGTGGATGTGAGCGTGATTTTGGCAAGCAAATCGTTCAGGTCAATTTCAGATTCGGTGATGGAGAAAATGGTTGGGAGTTGGGTCATGGTAAATTGGTAATTGGAGATTGGGAATTAGAGATTGGAGATTGGTAATTCTATCCGCCCGAGACGGGAGGGAACATGCCAATCTCCGCATTCGGCGGGATGATCGCTTCGTCAAAGGCATATTCACGATTGATGGTGACCAACACCGATTTCATGGATTCTTTCAATTTCGGGTAATCCGCTGACAATTTTTCCTTCAGGCCGTGAATGGTGAGGTCGGTGGGAATATCCATTTCGAGCGATTTTACCCCCGCACGGTCGCGGATGGTGGCAAAGAATAAAAGTTTGATGTGATTCATCTTAAATCCAAACGTCATTTGGCGCAGTAAGTTTGTCTTCCACATTGCCGGTGTTTACCGTCCCGGCTGGCTCGATGAGCAGGATGTGGCATTCCTCCTCGGCAACAGGCTTGTGTTCCACGCCTTTTGGCACGACGAACATCTCGCCTTCGTTCAGGGAAACCTTCCCATCGCGGAAGAGAATCTCCAAATGCCCTTTGATGACGATAAACACTTCGTCTGTCTCCGGGTGGTCGTGCCAGACGAATTCTCCCTGCACCTTTGCCAGTTTGAAGTGGGTATCGTTCATGCGGGCGACTATGGTTATGTCATGCTGAGCAAAGCGAAGCATCCCTGCGGCCATAGTCAGAGACCCTTCGGTCGCAAAGAACGCTCCCTCAGGGTGGCACGATCATTCATTCACCACGTCTCCGCTCATCCCGCCGTGCTTTTCGATAAGGCGGATATTCTGAATCCGCATGGTCTTTTCGGCGGCTTTTGCCATGTCGTAGACCGTCAACGCGGCGACGGAGACGGCGGTGAGGGCTTCCATTTCCACACCGGTTTTGCCGGTGGTTTTGGCGGTGGCGGTGACAACCACGCCCGGCAGGGATTCGTCCAGGGCGAGTTCCACGTCAATCTTCGAGAGGAAGAGAGGATGACATAACGGGATCAGTTCCGAGGTCCGTTTTGAAGCGCTGATTCCGGCGATCTGTGCCACGGTCAGCACGTCGCCTTTTTTGATCTGCCCGGCGCGGATCAGTTCAAACGTCTCCTTTTTCATGTGGACTTCGCCGCGGGCGATTGCGATTCGTTCGGTATCGGGTTTGCCGCCCACATCCACCATGCGGGCATGACCCTGTTCATCGAGATGAGTCAGTTTGGACATGAGCGGGATTATACACTGGTATAATTCGCGCGCCATGGAAAACCTGTTGGGACGTCAAATCGGCGGATACAAGGTGCAAACGCCCGTGTATGAAGGGCCGCTCGATCTTTTGCTCAGCCTGATCGAGCGCGCCGAACTAAGCATCACCGCCATTTCACTCGCCGCTGTGACGGATCAATACTTGTCATACCTGCACGGGCTGGAGAAAATGAAGCCCGATGAAATTTCATCGTTTCTGGTGATTGCCGCGAAGCTGGTGCAGATCAAATCGGAAGCGCTGCTCCCCCGCCCGGTGGAACGCGAACCCGGCGAAGAAGACCCCGGCGTTGAACTCGTTGAATTATTGATTTTGTACAAACGCTACAAGGAAATTGCCCTCTGGCTGGCCGACCGCCAGGAGAAGAATTTACGCACCTATTTGCGCGTTGCGCCGCCGCCCAAAGTGGAGGCGAAACTCGACCTGTCGAATCTGACGCTGGAAGGATTGCTCGCCGCCGCCGAATCTGCGTTTGCAAAAGGGAAACGAAAAGAGGCGCTTGGCACGGTCATCAGCGCACCCAAGGTGACCATCCGCGAAAAGATCGAGTTCATCACGAAGACGATGAAGAACATCCAGCGCATGACCTTCAGCGGACTCATCACCGACAAATCCACGCGCATCGAAGTTGTGGTGACGTTCCTGGCCCTGCTCGAACTCATCAAACGCTATCGCATCTCCGCGCATCAAACGGAATTATTCGGGGATATCGAATTTGAAAGAATGGAAGAGTGGAGGGAGGACGAAGAGATTGATATCGAGTTTGAGTAAATTACGCATAACATGAGGATCGTGTTGCGTAATGCGGTCATCTGTCGCTCGCCAGTTCCGCCGCCGCAACGCCCGACAAGTACGCCCCATGCACCGTGGCAGGATATTCGCGTGAAGTTGCTTCCCCAGCAAAATACAACACATCATCCACTGGCTCAAATAAAGCATCGTAATCGTCACCACTTGCAAAAGGCGGGATGTGCGAATACGCGCCAGACGAAAACGGGTCTTTGCCCCAGCGCGTCACCAGCATCCCTTCGGGTTCGGGGATAGCGTCACCGAATATCACACGCAGAGTCTTCATTGCGCCCGTGCGGATTTCGTCATCCGAAAGGTCTTCGAGCGCAAGTCCCTTGTCGCCGCCGTGGAACGCCATCAACACCGGCCCGCCCGTGAACGGCACAAAACTCAACCAATCACTCCACTCGCCCATATTCTCACTCACGTAACTGATGGTCTCGATATTCCCGCCCCAAAATGCTTTGGGAAATTTCAAATAGACTTTATTGAGGACTCCCATTCCGAGTCGCTGTATTGCTGTTTGTTTCGACTCAGGAAGCGGCGGATCGAACTTAACCCCGGCCTGCTTCAACACCCCAAGCGGAAACGTCACGACGGCTTGATCTGCCACAAAAACCCCACCCGACGTTTCCACTTCGGCACCATCCTCGCCGTAGCGGACGGTCTTCACCACCGTCCCCAGGCGGATATCCAATCCCTGCGCGAGTCCGTCTGTGATCTGGTTGTACCCGCCGGGGAAGATGACTTCCTCCCCGCCGAATTCCTCATCCTGATCCCAATTCCAAAGCGACAGGTCTTTCGGGTCCGCGCCGTATTCAAGCGACGTGGCAAACAGGATATACAAATTCAATCTGTGCAGTTCTTCGGGCGATAGATTCCGTTGAGCGATCAATTCATCAAAGGCTTGCTGGAGCGACATGTCTTCGTCGGTATCCTCCTGCATGGCAGCCATTTCTTCATAAATGGACTCGAACAAGATTCTGCTCTTCTCGAACTCCGCCGCGGATAATTCACTGCCATCGGCATTAAAGACAATCCCATTCTCCTCATTGATCACGACGGTTTCCGCGCCAAACCGCTCCGCCAACTCTGTGATGGGATTCTCATCCACGCCATGGATCCAGGATGCGCCGAGGTCGAGCGGCAGGCCGAGCGAAGTATCCGTCCACATGCGGCCTCCGATGCGATTGCGCGCCTCAAGGACGATCACACGGAATCCTTTATCAACCAGCGTACGGGCGGCGGCGAGGCCGGAGATGCCCGCGCCGAGGACAAGCACCCTCGCCTCACGCGGAGCGGAATCCGCCTGGGGTTGGGGAATATCGGTTGGAACAGAATCAGGTTCCGGCGGGGTGGGAGGCGACGGTTGTATCGCTCCGCAAGATAGCGCAATCATAGCCGTCGTCCCAATGGATGCGATCTTCAAAAAATCACGCCGGTTCATTTTGTTCATCTTTTCTCCAATATTTATAATGCAGCGACAACGCAACGATCGCGCCCAGGTTATCGAAGATGATGGTATCGAAAATGGAGGCGTGGCGTTCAGGCACATACCATTGATGGATTTCATCGGTGATGGAAAACAGGATCGCCCAAAACCAGGCGCGGCGATAATTTTTATTTTCATACCCAAGATAATGCAGGTACGAGAGCGCAAGCGATCCATAACCGATCATGTGGGCGGATTTCTTTACGATGTAATCCCAATCAAGGAAATCGGGCAGGCCGCTGCCGGGGCGCGATGAAAAAGTAAAAATGGCGATCATCATAAAAACAGCGGGGAGCCAGCGGGGTACAATTGAGGAGATTTTTTTCATGTCGAGGCAACTTTGGTAAAAAAGGACGAAGTAATTCTAAGGAATGGCGGCGGATGGCTGCACTTTTCAAAACCGCACCGTGTATTGTGCGCCGGGAAAGTTCAGGACGTACGTGCGACTTTACTGGAGATCGAAAGACTTGTCAACGAGAAACAATGGCACGCGGCGGGATTTGTCAGTTACGAAGCCGCGCCTGCCTTTGACAGGGCCTTGCGCGTCATCGGCGTGGATGATTTTCCCCTGCTGTGGTTTGGGTTGTACGACCCTCCGCAAACATTGCAACTGCCCGCCCCGGAAAAGGATTTTACCCACTTGCGATGGAAACCGACCGTCGCGCGGGAGGTTTACAACGCCGCGATTGAAAAGGTCAAGGAATACATTGCCACGGGGAGAACCTACCAGGTCAATTACACCATGCGGTTGAAGACCGATTTTCCAGGCAGTGCGTGGGATTTCTTTTTGTTCCTCGCACAGACGCAAAACAAGTACGCCGCCTACATTGACACAGGGCGGCATGTCATCTGCTCCGCTTCGCCGGAGTTGTTTTTTGAACTGGACAGTGAAACCATCACAGGCCGCCCCATGAAGGGAACGGTCAAGCGCGGACGCGGGACATCCGAGGATAAAGAACTGGCGGACTGGTTGCATCACTCCATCAAGAACCGCGCTGAAAATGTGATGATCGTGGACATGATCCGCAACGACTTTGGGCGAATCGCGGAGATCGGAAGCGTGCATGTTCCCGAATTATTCACCGTCGAAACCTATCCCACCCTCCTGCAAATGACATCCACCGTCAAGGCGCGGACAAAAAAATCGCTGGTAGAAATATTCGGCGCATTGTTCCCGTGCGCCTCCATCACAGGCGCGCCGAAGGTCAGCACCATGAACATCATCGCGGACTTGGAATCCACGCCGAGAAAAATCTACACCGGGAGCATCGGGTACATCGCGCCAAACCGCAAGGCGCGATTCAACGTCGCCATCCGCACGGCGCTGATTGATCGGGAACAAAAACAGGCGGAATACGGCGTGGGCGGCGGCATCGTGTGGGATTCAACCAGCGCGGATGAATACAACGAAGCGCTGCTCAAAGCCCGCGTGCTGACTCAGCGTCCGCAGAGTTTTTCTCTCCTCGAAACGATTCTTTGGAGGCCCGAAAGCGGTTATTTTCTTCTCGAAAAACATCTTGCGCGGATGGCTGATTCGGCGGAATATTTCGGCTTTGAACTTTCAAGGGAGAAACTGGAAGCGCATCTCAATGGACTGGCAGGCGGATTCACATCTCCGAAACGGGTGCGAATTCTGATAGATCGCTCAGGGACAATCACCTCTGAATCAAAAGACTTTCATTTGCATGAAAAGCCGTTCAAAGTCCGTCTTGCAGAATCGCCGATGGACTCACAAAATGTCTTTCTTTTTCACAAAACTACAAAACGGGACATGTATCCCACGCCCACCTTCGACGACGTTCTGCTTTACAACGAAAAGAATGAACTGACCGAATTCACCATTGGCAATCTCGTCGTCGAAATGAATGGTCAGTTTTTCACGCCGCCCGTTTCCTGCGGACTCCTGCCCGGCGCGTTCCGCGCCCATTTGCTCGAAACGGGACAAGTCCGCGAGCGGATCATTCTCAAAGAAGAACTAAAAAATTGCACGAAAATTTTCCTGGTCAATTCCGTGCGCCAATGGGTGGAAGTGGAAATGGATAAATAACTGATGTGCGCAGTCAGCCACAGAGAGCCCACAGAATTCTCTGAGTCTTTTTCTCATATCATCTCTGTGAACTCTGTGGCGAACCACTGGAACTGCGCAAGGTGAGTGGTGAATAAAAAAAATCGGCGTCCTTTTCAAGACACCGACCTTTCTACTCGAAACAATCTATTGCTGGTACGCAACCGTCACTGAAAGAGAGCCATCTCCAACAGGCGCGCCGCCAATGACAATGGTCTTGCCATCGCCCGTGAAGAACATGGCAATGATGCCGTTGAAGTTCGTGGTCATCGAAGAATCTTCGGTGTATCCTTGCTTGCCCAATTCGTCGCGATAGAATTTCATCACGTCGTCAGCGCTCAGTTTTGTCTGGTAGGTCGCTGCCTGGGGAGTACTCACCACATTGAAAGCGTCACCAGTGATCGGGAAGGGGGATTCGCCGCCGACTGTAACATTACCGCCATCCTGTTGACCGGATGGATTCTCAGGCGCTTCCACATCGTTGCCATTCTCCTGTTCCTCTCCCGGTACATTCACGCCACCACCGCCCCCGCCCATGATCGTTTGGCAGGCTAGAGAGGCCAGCACAAGGGCCACAATCGCAAGCAAAATACTGTATTTCTTCATTTCGCAATTCTCCTTTGGTGAATAAGTTGCCCGAATTATAGCCAGCCCATCACGGATGTTAATCCCCCATACAGTATAATTTTCCAGATGAACAGACTTTCGCAATTCACCTCCCCATACCCGCTTCAACACGCAAATAATCCGGTGGATTGGTGCGTCAAAACGAATATCATAAACTCATCACGCGATGATGCCTCTGCCCTCGTTGAGATATGAGGGGAAGATCGGGTTACAAAACAGGGTAATGGGTCGGTGTGCATGATGATGTCAGTTGAGCGAGATAATATCTCGCTGCTACGTCATTTACACGAGCCCACCACCCAAAACAGCCTGCCGGTTTCTGACGCTTATGGAAAACATGCCATGGGGACGTGGCTGGAACAAAATGAATACCCTGCGGCTCGTGGGAAGTTGCTCAACCCATTAATCCAAACCGATATCCAAACCCTCGTTCATTATGAATGTATTGTGGATTCTCGGGGTCAACCTCCACCTTTTGCCTCAAGTGCCAGACGTAGCGGCGCACAAAGCCGATTTCTTCCTTGTATTGCGGTCCCCATACTTCGCGCACCAAATCCTCCGCAGAGATAACCTCATTGGGATGACGCATGAGCGCCACCAGGAGTTCGACTCGGTGGGGGGCAGGGCGCGCGTTACCGTCACTTACATTTCATCCACTATCCAACGAACAAAATTCCCGCACGCCGAACAATCCGAGCCGGCATGCTTTTTCACCTAAAAAATCAGGTAGAGATGCACCTGTAAGAGATGAGGCAAAAAGAGATAATGGGGGACGTAAGCAATATCTCATCCACCTTTTGTAAGGAGGCACAAATGGAAATTACTTTTCGCGAGTCGTGGGGTGTAATCCACGGTCTCATCTTCGGTGCGCTGTTCCTGCTGGCTTTCTCCGGCGGGATCGTCGGGTTGTACAGCCTGCGCCCTGAGTTTTTGACCGCCGAGGGCCTGAAGGAACGCATGGGCCGCCTGAAAGTCTGGGTCGGCAGCATGGCCGCCATCGTGTGGGCGACGGTCATCAGCGGGACGTACATCGTCTATCCCTGGTACCGTGCTAAACCGCCTGAGGGCGCCACTGACCTGAGCGCCTATCCGCGTTCCCTGCTCCTTTCCATGCCCAACACTGCCGAATGGCATAAATTTGGCATGGAATGGAAAGAGCACGTCGCCTGGGTCGCCCCCATCGCCGCTACGGTTGTGGCGTACGTCATCGCGGTCTACGGCCAGCAGTTGGTCAAAGAACCCAAAATCCGCAAGGCGTTGATGACCTTCTTCGTAATCGCTTTTGTGACTGCCGCAATTGCCGGTGTGTTGGGCGCCTTCATCACCAAAGCCGCGCCCGTTCACTAGACTTAAGAGGATACCATGACTACTGAAACCCTCATCAAAAACGGTAAAGCCGCCGCCGCACTGCTGGCGGGTGGAATTGGCGCTCTGACGATGGGCCTGATGACCACGCTGAGCGAAGCCATCTCCTCCTTCGGCGCTGCCCTCAACTGGTACAAACCCGCTGGCCCGCTTTCCGGCAAGACCACTGTCGCGGTCATCGTCTGGCTGGTGGCCTGGGCTGTGCTTGGCAATCAGTGGAAGGACAAGGACGTGGACTTCGATAAAATCGCCATGATTGCCGTTGTCCTGCTGCTGCTCGGCATTCTCGGCACCTTCCCTCCCTTCTTCGAACTCTTCGTGTCGGAGTAATGCGTAACTTATTGCGCAATACAATCTAACAAAAAAGCGGACAGGATTTCTCCTGCCCGCTTTTTATTGTTTTGCATAAGCGCAACCAGATCAGCGTATGTCATTGCGAGCGGAGCGAAACAATCTTCTACCCCATGGAGATTGCTTCGGACAAAGAACGCCCTCGCAATGACATATTGACAACAACCAGGTTAGAGCCGTTCTTCAATATGATTGCGAATGGCGTAGGCAGCCAATTCCACGCGGTTGCGCAGGTGCAATTTTTCGAGAATGATGGTGACGTAATTGCGGGTGGTGATTTCGCTCAAGTTGAGCTGTTCGCCGATTTCTTTGTTACTCAAGCCCTGCGCCACCAGCGCCAGCACGTCCATTTCACGCGGAGAAAGGTCGCGGAAGGCGTCGGCCTCCTCCTTTTTTTGCAGGCTGTTCAGGCGCGCCACTACCTGGGCGGCGGTCTTGGGGTCAAGAGCCAGTTCTCCCTTGTGAGCGGCGCGAATGGCGCGTACCAACTCGTCACCGCCGACTTGCTTGAGGACGTATCCCGAAGCGCCCGCCCTCAGGGCTTCGACGGCAAAATTTTCATTGACCGAGGAAGTAAGCATGACGATGCGGGTTTGCGGAAAACGGGCGCGCATCTCGCGGCAGGCATCCAATCCGCTGCGGCCTGGCAATTGAATATCGAGAATGGCAATATCGGGACGGTAATTGCCGGTTTGGAGCAGGGCCTCTTCCGCAGTCCCGGCTTCAGCCACCACCTTCAGGTCGGGTTCGCTTTCGAGCAGGGTCTTCAGCCCCAGGCGCACGACTTCGTGGTCATCTACAATCAACAGGCGAATCTGACTCATACTTCCTCTTTTTTGAGCGGCATTTCCAGCAGGATGGTTGTGCCTTTGGCGGGGAGACTCTCCACCCGCAGTTCCGCCCCCAGCAGACGGGCGCGGTCGCGCATGTTGCGCAAGCCAAACCCGGATTCGTCATTGGGCGAGAGGCCGATGCCAAAATCGCGGATGCTGAGACGCAGGAGTTCGTCCACGCATTCCAGGCGCACTTCGACCGAATCGGTTTGGGCGTGACGGATGGCATTGGAAAGCACCTCGCGGGTGAAAGCCGTCAGGTGACTGATTTGTTCGGGGGTCAGGATGGGCGGACGCGGCGTCTCCCAATGCGTGCTGACGGGCAGCACGCGCCGCGTTTCTTCCAGAATGCCTTCCAGGGCAGGAATCAACTCGATGCTGCGAATTTCCGCCTGCCCCTGAATGAGGAAACTGCGCAATTGCTCGATGCTCTGGTTGATGGTCAGCACCAGCCTTTCCAATCCCGCCGCCAGCGGACCTTGCGCCTGTTTTTGCAGGGATTGCGCCAGCAGCCCGGCGGCATATACTTGCTGCAAGGCGCCATCGTGCAGGTCGCGAGCCATGCGTTCCCTCTCCAGGGAAATCATTTGTTCTTCTTCCATGCGGAGGATGAAGCGGTCCATTTCGACATCGAAGACTTCCAGGGCGCGGATAATGGCAACCGCCAGAACCAGGCCTGCCAGCGAGCGAAAGACGGAGGGCGGGAAGCCCAGGGCGGCGATGAAGGAATCGGTGTTGATGACGCTGGCAGGAAAAATGGGCAGGGGCGGGACAATCACGCCGCCCAGAAAGGCATAAGCCGCCAGCGCTCCGGCAGCAATCTGCAACATGCGCTCGATGGAAGCCAGACCCAGCGGGCGAATCTGAGCCTGAGCCTGGCGCAGCAGGCCATAAGCCGCCAGCAGCCCGCCGGGAATGCAAAGCAGGTAACGCGCCAGAGCGTTCACCCAGGCATTCCAGTTGGGGATATTTTCGGAAAGTCCCAGCCCCAGCCAAAAGGGACCAATCAGCCAAGCCATGAAAACCAAAAACGGAAGCAGTCTGACCCACTGCCGGCGCTTGGGAAGGGGACGTAACAATTCCACCCCAAACTGGAACAGGCAGGCAAACGAAGCCGCCAGCAGCACCGACTGAAACGAGATAAGCAGGCTGATGATAAAAGGAGAGAGGAACTTGGTCTGGATGGGGATGAACAGGTCGCCCCACTCGTTGAATCCGTGCAAAATGCCAAACCCGGCCAGCCAGGGCAAATTGCGCGCCAGACTCAGGCGCGAACGCTGGCGGACACGCAGCAGGATGGAAAAGCCCAGGATAAAAAAGACCTGTCCATAGACGAACAAGACCAACTGGCGGTTGGCGAAGAACCATTCGCGCAAGATGTTCATGGTGAAGGCTATTTTACCCTTTTCGGCTGTGACAAATTGCCCCAACGCGTTGCATCAAAAGTTTGCGGCAGGTTGGTAAGCGGCGCAGCCTTTTACTCCTCACGAACTTCAAAGCGATAGCCAAACCCGCGCTCGTTGTGGATGTAACGCGGATTCTCCGGGTCCACTTCCAGCTTTTGCCTCAAGTGCCAAACATAGCGGCGCACAAAGCCGATTTCTTCCTTGTATTGAGGTCCCCACACTTCGCGCACCAAGTCCTCGGCGGAGATGACCTCGCCCGGGCGGCGCATGAGCGCTGTCAGCAGTTTGAACTCGGTCGGGGTCAGCGGAATCAACTCCCCGTCCCGCGTGACGCGCTTGGAGACCAAATCCACTTTCAGTTCGCCTGCTTCCAGTTTATCAGCGGAAGGCGCGCTCGCCCCGGCGCGCCCCAGCACCGCCCTGACCCGCGCCCCCAATTGGGCAAAGGAAAACGGCTTGCTGACGTAATCGTCCGCGCCGAGCGAAAAGCCGCGCAGGATGTCGCTCTCCTCGCTGCGGGCGGTGAGCATGATGACCGGCATCTGGCTCATCTCGCGGATGCGCTTGAGCGTCTCCCAGCCGTCTTTCAGGGGCATGGTCACATCAAGGATAACAAGATCAGGCTTATGGTCGAAAAAGACGCGCAGCCCCTTTTGGCCGTCGGCGGCGGTGTGGATGGCGTGTCCCTGTCCGCGCAGGTATTCGCCGAGCAGGTCGGAGAGATTCTGATCGTCGTCAATCAACAGGATGGACACCACGCTTCATTCCTCGCTGAAAGTTGCCACCGGGACGAGGAGATAAAACTCCGCCCCGGGCGCGTGCGGGTCGTCCCAAATGGGGCTGTTGACGCCTATCGAGCCGCCCTGCGCTTCAATGAGTTTACGCGCAAAATATAATCCAAGGCCCCAGCCGGGCGGGGCGCTTTCGCCTGTTTGGGCGCGCCCGAATCGCTCGAAGATATATTCCTGGTATTCCTGCGGGACACCCGTGCCGTGGTCTTTGACTGAAATGCGGACAAGTTCCCCCTGCTGGCAGGCGCACAGGTGAATGACGCTCTGCGGCGGGGAATATTTTTCGGCGTTGCGCATCAGGTTGCGGATGATTTCTTCAAGGTGAACTTCATCCGCCCAAACGGGGGGCAGGTCGTGGGTGAATTTCCATTCCAATGGGCGGTTCTTGGGGATAAGCACCACCTCGGCGGCTTGTTCCATCAGCGGGCGAATGGCAACGGGACCCAGGTTGATCTCCAGTTTGCCCGCTTCCAGCCGCGAGACATCCAGAATGGTCTGCACCAGGTTGGTCAGGCGGGCGCTTTCGCTCACCATCGTTTCCAGCGTGTGGCGCGCCGCGGGGGGCAGGGCCTCGGCGCTTTGCATCGCCAGTTCCAGCCCGCCGTTGAGGGTGGTGAGCGGGGCGCGCAATTCGTGGCTGACCAGCGAGACGAATTCCGATTTCATTTCATCCAGTTTTTGCAATTCCTGGTTGGCGCGCGCCAGTTCAGCATTGCGTTGTTCCAGTTCGGCGGTGCGCTCGGCGACACGAGATTCCAATTCACGGTTGAGAACGTGGATTTCTTCCACCGCTTTCATTTCCGCAGCGACCAGTTGGCGCATCCAGGCGATGATAAAGGCGATGATGGCGGGACCCATCAAGCCAAAGAGCAGGGTTTCGCTGATAAACGCAAGATCGAAACGCAGGTCATCCTCAAAGCCATGTTCCGCAAACTCAAAGACCAAAGCGGTGAATGCCAGGAACAACGGAATCGCCCATTGCAGGCGTTTCAAATCCAGGAAACCGCCCTGATCCAGCCAGGAAAACAGTTTTGACTTCATGCTCAAAATTATAGTCCCTTTGTCCAGATTGCCAACCAGCGAGGACGCAATTGAGACATTCTTTGACATCCTTTTGACCGCCCCTCATGTTATTTTAAGGGCGATGGAATGGTGAACTCCATCACAAGATTTCATTCAAGGAGAATGTGCTATGAATCGAGCTTCAAAAATACTGATACTGGCAGGTGTTTTGCTGATCGCAGCGGCTGTTCTGGCGGCTTGCGGTGGCAAAGCCACCGAGGCCCCGGCTGCCCAAGCGCCCACCAGCGCCCCGGTCGCAACCGAAGCCCCGACCCAGGCCCCCACCGAAGCGCCCGTTGCCCTCAGCGGCGACTCGCTGCGCGGCGGCAAGCTGTACGACAACTGGATGAAGGAACTGGGCGCAGATGTCCCGGCTGATTTCAACCCGCAGTGGAAAGCCGCCAACGGTCCCGAAACCACCAACGAGAAATCCTACCGCTGTGTGCAATGCCACGGTTGGGACTATCAGGGTGACCACGGTTTCCCCGGCGTTGCCGCTTCCGCTGGCAAGGATGCCAATGAAATTCTGGCCGTGCTGAAGGGTTCCATTAACCCCGACCATGACTACTCGAAGTTCATGGACGAACAGGCTCTGATTGATACGGCGCTCTACATCAGCGAACAGCAGATTGACACCGCCGCCGTCCTGGCCCTGACCGGCAATGCCGACAACGGCAAACAACTGTTCACCGACAACTGTGTGGACTGCCACGGCCCCGAAGCCATCGCCATCAACTTCCACCCCGACAACGCGCCGGAATATCCCGCCACGATTGCCAACGAAGACCCGCTGGAACTGCTCGGCAAACTGCGCTTTGGCCAGCCCTCCGTCACGGACATGCCCGCTGGCGTTGACCTGGGCCTGACCGACCAGGACTTCGCCGACCTGGCTGCCTTCCTCAAGGCTCAGCCCCAAGCTTCTCCCGTGACCGAAGGCGGACGCATCTACGATGAGTGGTTCGCGGCCTTTGGCGTGGATGCCCCCGAAGGCGACCAGCCCCTCTGGAAGACCCAGACCACCAACACCCGCACCGGCGCAGACACCTGGCGCTGCAAGGAATGCCATGGTTGGGATTACAAGGGCGTGGATGGCGTCTACGGCACTGGCTCGCACCAGACCGGCTTCCCGGGCATTCTCAATGCCGCCACCATGACCCCCGAAGAAATTACCGCCTGGCTGGACGGCACCAAGAACGCCGACCACAGCTTCGCCTCCTACATGACCGCTGATGATTTCGCCCGCCTCGTCGCCTTCATTCAGAAGGACGTAGTGGACAAGAGCGCTTTCATCAACGCCGATAAAACCATTGTCGGCGGAGACGCCGCGCACGGCAAACAACTGTTCGACAGCGTTTGCAAATCCTGCCATGGCGAAGACGGCAAGACCCTCAACTTCGGCGATGACAGCGCACCCGAATACTTTGGCACCATTGCCGCCGACAACCCGTGGGAATTCTTCAACAAAGCCACGGTGGGTGTCCCCGGCGAAGCCATGCCTGCCGGTTGGAATCTGGGTTGGACTCTGCAGGACATCATTGACCTGATGACCTACGCCCAGACCCTGCCCACCAAGTAATCCGTTTTGGACGATACTTCCAGGGGACTTGCGTCCCCTGGAACTTCTTATTGGAAACGTAGGGCGGGATGGCATCCCGCCGGGAGCGTGCCGATGAAACAAAAGAACTGGCTCATTCATTATTTGCAATTATTGGGGATCGCGGGCGTTGCCCTTTTCGTTTTTCTTGCGATCTCGTCTTCATCCAATTCAGCGCAGGCCTTGCCGGAATATGCGCATCGCACTGGCGAAGCCTGCGCGGTGTGCCACGTCAACCCCGGCGGCGGGGGACCGCGCACCCTGCGTGGCGCGTTGTGGGCCGCCAGGGGCAAACCTGACAAAGTGCCGCCTCTTCCTGGAATTTTGCTGGCTCCCGGCGTGGACAACGGAGCGGAACTCTTTGAAATTGCCTGTTCATCCTGTCACGGCTTGCGCGGTGAAGGGCTGTTTGGGCGCGAACTTGCCAACACGGGATTGAAGGAAAACAAGATCCGCGCCAACATTTTGAAGGGGCGCTTGCAAAGCGGAATGCCCTCCTTCGATGGCATGTTCACTGACGCGCAATTGCAAGCCCTGGTGGATTACGTTGTCTCGCTGGCGGATGGAACCGCCGAAATTCCTCCTGCCGAATATCCGCTGGAGCCGCCAGCCTTCATCTGTTCGCCTCTTTCCTCGACTGAAACCTGCGGAGGCAACTGATGGCTGGAAAATTCTCCCGACGCGACTTCCTCAAACTGGGCGGCGTGGCGGCCGGCACTGCCGCTGTTCTTGGCGGACTGAAAAACGTCATGTCCGCCCAGGCCGCGCCGCAGGTCCCAACCAACGTGCTCACCGCGGCAGATCAAAAAATCGTTGCCTCCACCTGCCATCTTTGTTCGGCGGGATGCGGCATTCTCGTCCGCGTGGCGGACGGCAAAGTCGTCAAACTCGAAGGCAACCCGATGCACCCGGTTAACCAGGGGTCGCTTTGCCCGAAGGGGCAGGCCGCGCCCGAACTGCTCTACAACCCCGACAGATTAACCGGCCCAATGAAACGCGACCGCGCCAGCGGGCAGGTCTCGCCCATCTCGTGGGAAGAAGCGGTTCAACTCGTGGCGGACAAACTCAACGGTCTGCGCGAAGCGGGACATCCCGAGCAAGCCGTCCTGATGCACGGCGATACACGCGGGCAGATGCGTTCCTTCCTGACGCGCTTCATGCAGGCGGTTGGTTCGCCCAACGTCATCTCGCATGAAAGCCTGAACATCGCCGCCGCCAAACTGGGCGTGTATCTCACCCAGGGTATTTACAACCTGCCCGCCTACGATTTGGAAAACGCCAACTATATTCTCTCCTTTGGCGCGAACCTGCTCGAAGCGGGACCCAACCCGCAGCGCACCATCGCAGGCTGGACGTTCGGGCGGCGCGGGCGCGCCAACCGCAACAAAATCGTGGTGATTGACCCGCGCCTGGGCATTCACGGCTCCAAAGCCGATGAGTGGATTCCCATCAAGCCCGGCACCGATGCGGCCCTGGCGCTCGGCATGGCAAACGTCATCATCCGCTCCGGGCTGGTGGATGCGGACTTCGTCAAAAATTATTCCTTTGGCTTCGACAATGAGGGCAAGCGCAAAGGCTTCCGCGATTTCGTTTTGGAAAACTACGACCCCTCTCGCGTGGAGCAGATTACCGGCGTGCCATCCACCACGATTGCGCGGCTGGCGGGCGAATTTGCAGGCAATGGTCCTTCGGTGGCGGTTTTGCCCGGCAAGGGCGGTCTGCTCAACGGCGGCTTCAGCGGCGTGTATACCGCGATGGCTGTCCACATTTTGAATGCGCTGGTGGGCAGTATCGAAAAAGAAGGCGGCGTATTGACGCAGAAATACATGCCCTGCGTGGAATACCCCAAACTGCCTTACGATCCAGTTGCGGCAAAAGGCTTGAAAACGGAACGCATTGACGGCGCGGGGACGAAATTCCCCCTGGGGCGCAACTCCTATCAGAGCGTTGCCGATGCCATTTTGGCAGGCGCGCCTGTCGAGGTGTTGTTCCTGTACGATGCCAACCCCGTCTTTGAAACCCCCGGCGGCAAACGCTTTGCCGAGGCCTTCGCCAAAGTTCCCTTTGTGGTTTCCTTCTCTTCTTTCATGGATGAAAGCGCCGAACTGGCGGATTTGATTTTGCCCGAACCGACCTTCCTGGAGCGTTGGGGCGACGATCACATCGAAGGGCTTGGCTACCCCGGCGTTTCGATTTACCAGCCCGTCATCGAGCCGCTCTACGACACGATGAACACCGGTGACTTCATCCTGAAGGTTGCCGAAGCCATGGGCGGGACAGTCGCCAAAGCCTTCCCGTGGAAATCCTACGAAGAAGCGCTGCAATTCCGCTTGAAAGACATCGGCGCGGACTGGGAGACGTTCAAAGAATTGGGCGTGTGGTT
>JBBIUO010000023.1:9290-19508 GCA_037440205.1 Chloroflexota bacterium | reverse complement strand
GTCATGGACGGCTACGAAGCCGCCCGCCAAATCCGCCAGACGCTTCCCTCCGTCCCCATCATCGGACTCTCCGCACACGCCATGGAGAGTCACATGCAAAAGGCGCACGAATCGGGCTGTAACGGCTACCTCACCAAACCGCTGGATGAAAACCTGCTGTTCGATGCGCTCAAAAAATATCTGAAACCCGATGCGTAAGCGACGTTCTCTAACGTCGCCACCGTTGCGCTAGAGAGCGCCACCTACGCGAGATTCTTTGGATAACCCCGCCATGAACACCCCTCCCCGCATCCTCATCGTGGACGACGAACCCTACAACGTGGACTACCTCCAGCAGGAACTCTCCGAACGCGGCTTCGAACTGATCGCCGCCTCCAACGGAAAGGAAGCGCTCGAAAAAATCCGCGCCGAATCCCCCGACCTCGTCCTGCTCGACATCATGATGCCCGTCATGGACGGATTCGCCGCGCTGGAACAGGTCAAAGCCGACGCCGCGACGCGCGACATCCCCGTCATCGTCATCTCCGCCAGCAACGACCTCAAAAGTGTGGTGAAGGGCATCCAGAATGGCGCGGAAGACTACCTCCCCAAACCCTTCGAGCCGGTCATCCTGCACGCACGTATCACTGCCAGCCTCGAGCGCAAACGCCTGCGCGACCAGGAGCAACTTTACCTGCAAAGTTTGGAAAAAGAGTTGGAGATCGCCCGCGATATTCAGGCGCAATTCCTGCCCGATGAATTGCCGCAAGTCCCCGGCTGGGAAATCGCCGCTTATTTCAAAGCCGCCAAATTCGTGGCGGGGGATTATTACGACGCCTTCACCCTGCCGGATGGCAACCTCGTTTTTATGGTCGGCGATGTGTGCGGCAAAGGCGTGGGGGCGGCATTGTTCATGACCCTGTTCCGCAGTTTGCTTCGCGCCTCCTCCTCCAACCTGCTTGCGGAGGAAAACGCGCCTGGTTCGATCCCCCCCGCCGAGCGAATCAAGGGAGCTGTCTCCATCGCCAACCGCTATATTGCATCAACGCATCAGAAGGCGGTCATCTTCTCCACCCTGTTTATCGCCCTGCTCGATGTCAAATCAGGGACGCTCGCCTACATCAACGCAGGGAACGAACCCGCCATCATCATTGATAAGGACGGGCAAGTCCGCGATAAACTCATGACAACAGGCCCCGTAGTGGGGGCGTTGCCGTTCACGCTGCATCAGGTGAAAGAAATCCACCTCAACGGCGATGAAACGATCCTTGCCTTCACGGATGGCATCCCCGATGCACAAAATGCCGCAGGCGAATTCTTTGGCAAGGATCGTTTACTAACGCTTCTGTCCCAGGACGATACTCCCAGTGGTCTTCTTGAAAAAATTGTAGCAGCGTTATCCGCCTTCATCAGTGAGGCAGATCAATTCGACGACATTACCTTGATGGCGATCAAAAGAAACGGGGCATAAAACACTTTCATAAACTGCAAACAATGCCGCGCCGCCTGCGCGTGTTGGAGCGACGCGGTCAATCCTGCGTCATCCTGCTATAATCGCCGTATGACCGATCTCTTCGACCATGCCATGCAGGAACGCATGAAGACCGAGTCGCCGCTCGCCGCGCGAATGCGTCCGCGCACGCTCGATGAATTTGTGGGGCAGGAGCACATCATCGGCGAGGGAAAGCTTCTGCGCCGCGCCATTGAATCGGACCACCTCTTTTCGTCCATCATTTTATGGGGGCCGCCCGGCTCTGGCAAAACCACCCTCGCCCAGATCATCGCCAACCGCACCAAGAGTCGCTTCGTCACCATCTCGGCCATCCTCGCGGGCAAGGCCGATTTGCGCGTCATCATTGACGAGGCCATCGAGCGCCGCCGCCTGCACAACGAGCGCACCATCCTTTTCGTGGACGAAGTTCACCGCTGGAACAAAGCCCAGCAGGATGCGCTCCTGCCGCACGTGGAAGCGGGCGTGGTTACGCTCATCGGCGCGACGACGGAGAATCCATATTTCGAGGTCATCAGCGCGTTGATCTCGCGCTCGCGTGTGTTTCAATTGCGGAATTTAAACCAGGCCGAGACTCGCCTCCTGCTCGACCGTGCCCTCGCGGACAAGGAACGAGGCTACGGCGACCGCCGCATCCACCTCGACCCCGCAGCGGGTGACCACCTCGCGGAGGTCGCCACCGGGGACGCGCGCAACGCGCTCAACGCCCTCGAGTTGGCCGTGGAGTCAACGTCTCCCGACGTTGACGGCGTGATTCACATCACGCTCGATGTCGCGCAGGAATCGATTCAACGCCGAGCGGTGCTTTATGACAAAGACGGCGACGCGCATTACGACACGATCTCCGCCTTCATCAAATCCGTGCGCGGAAGCGACCCGGACGCGGCCTTGTACTGGCTCGCCAAAATGATCTACGCCGGGGAAGACCCGAAATTCATCATCCGCCGACTCATCATCCTCGCGGGTGAAGACATCGGCCTTGCAGACCCAATGGGACTCGTCGTTGCCTCCTCTGCCGCGCAAGCCTTCGATTACATCGGCCTGCCCGAGGGAATCTATCCCATCGTCGAGGCGACGCTGTACCTCGCCACCGCGCCAAAATCCAACAGCGCGGGCGCGTATTTCAAGGCCATGAAAAAGATCGAAGACGAGGGGCAGGTCTCCGTACCGCGTCACCTCATGGATGGGAACCGCGACGCCGCCGCGATGGGACATGGCAAGGATTACGTTTATCCGCACGAGCATGACGGTCATTTCATTCCGCAACAATATTTACCCAAACGGTTGTTGGGAACGTATTTTTATTCGCCAAGTCAGGAAGGTTACGAAGCGCAAGTGGTTGCACGCCTCGAAATGTGGCGGGAAGCGCAGAGGAAAGCGCTGGGAATTACCGACGTGAAAAATATTCCCGATATGAGCGAAGAACAGATTTTAGAGATGAAGAGGAAGATTAAATAGGAAATATCTTATGGGAAACATTCACGATCCAATTCAGTCAATAGAAGAAGATTTATTAGAGCGACAAAATCTCGCAGAACAAATCTTGTACAGATTAAGTGAACCTGATTGTCCGCCTGCAATTGGTATTTATGGAGGCTGGGGAACAGGAAAAAGTAGCTTGCTAAACTTAATCCAGGTCATTAACCAACACGAGAAAGAGAAAAAGATTTACTTTGAAGTATTTGATGTGTGGAGATACGAGGCAACTGGTAGTTTATTGATACCCTTATTTGTACGTCTCAATAAACTTTTATCTAAAAAAATGTCTAGCCCAATAAAGCGTTTAATAAAGGTCACATCCCTTTTTGTTTCGGATATTGCCTTGAGGAAAGTTTCAGGGATAGGGCTTGAAAACATAAAGGGCTATGTAGAGGAAATTTCAAAAGACCAATCTCCAAAATGGGAAAAACTGGTCAGCGAGTTAGAACAGACTACAGCAGATTTCAAAGAACTAATAAGCCAAATAGTAAAAAAGAAAAACATCAAAAAGATAGTTATTTGCATTGACAACCTTGACAGATGTTCACCTGAAAACTCTATACAGTTATTGGAATCCATAAAGAATTTATTTGGTGTCCCAAGTTGCACATGGATAATTGCAATAGATCAAAATGCTATCGCAAGTTACATTAGCCAAAAATATCGGGACCTAAAAATTAATGGCTATGATTATCAGTAGATCACGAAAACCTCGCGTAGTTTGCGCTCTCTGGCGCAAATTAGGCGTTAGAGAACGCCAATTACGCGCTTTCGTGAAGTACTGATTATCTCGAAAAGATAATATCTGAACAATATTGTATTCCATCCATTGGCGAATACTATACTGGAATGATATTGTCTAAATTAGAAATATATGACGACATAGATCTGGATGTTTTTGATTCCGTTGGCTATCTATTGACTCCGAGAAAAGTAATAAAAGCCAGCATTCAATACAAGCAAGTTATAGGAGCAAACCATTTTGTTGGCTTTACTGACAAAAGCAAGTATTATCTACTTGGACTTATTTTGCTTTATCATATATGGCCCGATTTCTATGAATATTTATCAGGATCATCTAATCCAGAACGCACAAGAGGTATCTTTGCAAATTTCCTAAACGAGAAAGAGGGAAATGTAAACGAAAAAATTTCAATCCCTAACAAATTTCAGGATAGTGACCTAGCGTTCTTTATTCAAGAAGTTTTTTGGCGTAAATTTAATGCCCCCGGAATAAGCATAGGCGACTCAAATATTGTAGGCGGGAATAAAACCATTACTGAAATAATTAATGCTCTAAAAGACCTTGGCTTACCATGAAAAAATATTTTTACTTTTTAAAAATGAAGAGGAAGATAAAGTGAAAAGGTATAATTCGCTTATGCCAAAAAGCGCGTTTCACTCCGCTCCGTTGGAGCATATAAAATTATTAGCAAAAATTCCGCCCCACAAACGTGTGCGCGCCATGCTGGAAGCGCGCGAATTGGTGGTCGGATTGATCCGCGGGCGGCTACGAAGGAAATATCCCAACCTGCCCATTAATATGCTCAATTTGAAAGTGTTGGAGGAACTTGCACGTGCCCATTGAAAAAAAGCCCGATCTAAGCCTGTTCCTGGATATTCTCCAAACTCTCGAAAAAATCAACGCGCCATACATGGTCATTGGCGCATTTGCAGGAACCGTTTATGGAATTACGAGAGTAACTTATGATATTGACATCATTGTTGATTTATCCGAAGAAAATATAGATGCTCTTTACTCTGCCTATCCGCTTCCGCGTTATTATGCCGACCCAGTGATGATTCGAAATTCAATCGAAATGGGAATTATGTTCAACATCATTGATACGGAACGCGGAGAAAAGGCGGATCTTGTTCCATTAAGCGGAACCCTTGATTATCGCCCTGCCTTCGCGAGACGCGTCAGGCAATTGGTGGAAATCCCCGGCGCAGAACCCTTCGAAATTTGGTGCGCCCGCCCCGAAGACATAATCCATGGAAAACTTCTTGCATGGAAAGAAGGCCGGTCCCGCAAACATGAGACTGATATTTTTGAGATGATGGCGTTTCATTACCTGAACGAATCAGGAGACAGCCGACTTGAAAAAGATGTCGATAAAATGGCTGAAAATTTAGGAGAGGAAACCAATCAATTCTGGCAAAAGATCAAAACAGATGCCAAAAGGGATTCGGGAAATTAATAACGATTGGATAAACTTTTCTTGAAAATTGATCAAAGAAATAAAGAGGAAGATCAAATAAACTCTTTCGTAAGGTTGGAAGGTTTGTGAGTTGAGTGTTAAACCTTTCAACTTTCAAACATTCAACCTTTAACAAAACCATGCCCATCTTATTACTCATCCGTCACGGCGAAAACGAATATGTCAAAACGGGCAAAATGGCGGGACGACTGCCCGGGGTCCATCTCAATGAAAAGGGTCAGAAACAGGCCCAGGCATTGGGCGAGGCGCTCAAAGATGTGCCGATCAAGGCCGTTTACTCGAGTCCGCTGGAAAGGGCTGTCGAGACGGCAATGCCCATTGCAAGCGCGCGCAGGCTCGAGGTCCAGATGGAGGCGGGTTTGCTCGAGTCGAACGTTGGCAAATGGCAGGGAAAATCCTGGAAGGTTCTCCGCTTGATGAAGGTCTGGAAAATCGTCCAGCAATCGCCATCGCGTTTTCGTTTTCCCGACGGTGAGTCGTTTCCTGAAATGCAAACGCGCATCGTGTCGGCGCTGGAGAATATTGCTCAAATTCATAAAAAGCCAAATGATATTGTGGCATGTGTTTTTCACGCCGATCCGATCAAACTGGCGGTGGCGCATTTCATCGGCCTGCCGCTCGATCATTTTCAACGGTTGGCCTGCGACACCGGCTCGGTTTCGGTTTTGCATGTCAACGAAATGGGCGCGAATTTGTTGAAGTTGAACCAGCGCCCGCCCTTCGATTTTTTGCCGAAGAAAAAAGAATGAAGTGAACGATGTATCCTCCTTCGATCCTTTGACTGGCGCATACACCCGCGCAACCTTCAGGGAACATCTGCGCGCCTGCCTGGAGCGGGCGGGGCGCGAGAGCTCGCCATGTTCATTGCTATTCTTCGACATCGATCATTTCAAGAGCATCAACGATGCGTTCGGCCATGCGCGCGGCGACGAGGCGTTGATCGAAGTTGCGCGGCGTGTGCGTGAGACCACGCGCGAGTCGGATTTGTTCTTTCGGTATGGGGGCGATGAATTTGTTGTGATCCTGCCGGATACGCCAAAATCGGAAGCAACTCAGCTGGCAAATCGTTTGCTGGAGAATATTCGCTCGCGTCCGATTGGGGGCGATGCAACCATCACGCTTTCCATCAGCGTTGGGGTGGCGACCTTTCCAGAAGATACGGCGGCGGAGACCACTTTATTTGAAAAGGCCGACGCGCGCAATTACGAAGCCAAACGCCGCGGACGCGCGCGGGTGATCGCCGATGAAGCCGATGTGCCGACTGAACTTCCCTTCGATGAAATCTCGCGCATCATCGAACGCGACGAGGCGTTCGAGTCGGTTCAGAATTTTTTGGCTGCTGTCATCGAAAAACATCACGGGGTTCTCAGCGTGGTCGGCGAAGCGGGAGCGGGGCGTTCGCGTTTTCTGGGCGAAGTGGAAAAGCGTGGACGATTGCAGGGATTTGAAGTCGTTACCTTGCACGGCTCACAACGCTTGAAGGTCAAGCCGTATGGAGTTCTTGCGAAGGCATTGAGCGAACTTTCACTGGCATCATTGGAGCGTCCCAATCTGGATGATTTCGATTCGGCGTTGCAAAAGCGTCTCACTGATTCTGGCCGCGAGCGTTTGTTGCTCGTCGTGGATGACATGCCCGACCTCGATTGGGGCACGCTCGATCTCTTGCGCCAGCTGCTTTCACATTCTGCGATTCCCATTTTGGGTTTGGTCTATGCCTCCGACCCCGAAAGCATCCGCGCGGCCTCGCCGTTTTGGTCGCCCGTGTCGGAGCACATCACATTGCGTCCGCTCTCGCAAAACGGATTGCGCCTGTGGCTGCGCGTGTTGTTGCAGTGGGAGCCGCCCGATGATTTTATTGGATGGCTGGAAAAAACAACGAATGGCCTGCCGCATCAAGTGGAACGGCTTCTGAAGCATTTGTTGAAACAAGGCTCGCTGGCAAAAGATGATTCAGGCTGGGCGCTCAGCGGCGATTATCGTTTGGTCGGCGCATCGAAACAATGGCAAAGGCGAGTCAACCCGAACAATTTACCCGCCGCGCTCACCAGTTTTATTGGAAGGGATTCCGAGCTGACAGAGATTCGGCGGCTGATGGGCACGGCTCGACTCTTAACGGTGGCTGGGTCGGGCGGAATGGGCAAAACCAGGCTGACGCTTCAAGCCGCCAAAGAGGCGCTCAACGGATTCAAGGATGGCGTGTGGTTCATCGAACTCGCTCCCATCACCGACACGGTGCTTTTGCTGTACACGGTCGCTTCGGTGTTGGGCGTGCATGAAGAGCAATCGCGCTCGTTGACAGACACCCTGGCCTCCTGGTTGAAGGACAAGGAATTATTGCTCATCCTCGATAACTGCGAGCATTTGCTGGATTCCACCGCCCAATTTGCCGACAAGATTTTGCGCGCCTGTCCGAACGTGCGGTTGCTTGCCAGCAGTCGTGAAGCGCTCGATATTGACGGCGAGTTGGTCTACCGAATGCCCGCGTTGGAAATTCCCAGTCAGGGTGATATTCAAGTCGGCCAATTGACAAGTTACACGTCGGCGCAGTTATTCATGGAACGCGCGGCGTTTGCCGAATCCACGTTCAAGGTCGGCGAAGATGAAGCGCCGCTCATCGCGCAAATCTGCCGTCAGTTGGATGGGATTCCACTGGCGATTGAACTTGCCGCGGCCCGCTTGCGGACGTTGTCGCTGGAGGAAATTGCCGCAGGCTTGAATGACTGCTTCGGTTTGTTGACCAAAGGCAATCGCGCCGCAATGCCGCGTCATCAGACTCTGCGGGCGTTGATTGACTGGAGTTACGACATGCTCGCCGAAGAGGAGAAGATGTTACTGCGGCGGCTCGCAGTCTTTTCGGGTGGCTGGATGCTCGAAGCGGCAGAGCAGGTTTGCGTCGAGGAAAGAGGCGGGGGATTTGAATCCGCAAAGGTCGTGGAGTTGCTTCGTCGGCTTGCGAATAAATCCCTCCTCAATTTCGATGAACGCGCCAGCGACTCGCGCTATTCTATGCTGGAAACCATCCGCCAATATGCGCTTGAAAAGTTGATCGAAGCGGGCGAGGAAGATGCAGTGCGCGACGGGCATTTGAATCATTATTTGAATGTTGCCGAAGAGACCGAGCCGCTTTTGGTTAGCGCGCGGCGCGGCGAATGGGTGCGGCGATTGGAGACCGAACACGATAATTTACGCGCCGCGCTCGAACGGGCCTGCAATCAGGATGCCGAGCGCGCGCATCGCATGGCGGGGGCGTTGGGCTGGTTTTGGTATTTCGCCGATCATCTCAACGAGGGACATGCCTGGTGTTTGCGCGTGCTTGCGTTGGATGAACATGCCGCGCCAAAATTCCGCGCGAAGGCGATGAACTCTGCGGGCATGGTCGCTGGCAATTTGGGACACAATGATGAGTCGCGTTCGTGGCTGGAAAAAAGCATCGCGCTGTGGAAATCGTTGGAGGAACAACGCCTCTTCACCGAGACCTTGTTCTGGCTCTCGTATGCGTTGGTTCAACTCGGCGAGGATGAAAAAGTTTGCAGACTTTACGAAGAACATGAAACGATGCTGCGAACTGAATCCGACCCTTTGATTTTAGGCTGGTCGCTGACCTATTGGGGACGGGCATTGGAACTCTTTGCCGAAAGCCTGAAACTCTACCGCGCGCAGATCGAACAGGAACTCATCACCAGTCCGCTGGCGGGGTGCGCCGAACTTCACCGCGCGCAGGGAGATTTATCACGAGCCGCGCAAATTTTAGGATTCATCGCCGCGCATCCGCAATCGTCAAGCCGTGATTTTCTGCTTTCGATTGATGCGGTGGAGCATGAGCATACGCTCTCTGCCTTGCGCGGGCAACTTTCTGAATCGGATTTCAATTCCGCGTGGGAGGCGGGGCAGGAGTTGTCTTTAAGCGAGGCAATTGAATTGGCAGTGAGAGTTGATTGAACTGTGTGGGCGATAGCCCGAATCACTATCCTGAATAAATCGCGCTGAGGTCCACCTGGCTCAAAGTGTGGTCGAGGGGGCAACGAGAGAGTAAACGCGGAAAATGGCATACCACAGGTTTTCCCAACATGCCGGTCCCGCTGATGACGAGTATTCGATTCAAATCAACCTCCAATTGTCATTACGACAAAAATAGTTTCGACGATATTCAATGCCAGGTGCGCGGCAAACGGCGCGATGATGTTTTTGCGCGACACGCGCAGCCAGGCAAAAAGTCCACCCGCGACGATGCCTGTCAACAGGATGTACCAGAAACCGCCCGTCCAGTGCAAAATGCCGAAGAAGAGACAGGAAAGCGCGATCGCGATGGGCCGGCTGAGTTTTCCAAGCAGGCGCGTAAGACCATAGCCGCGATAAATGCTCTCTTCGACGAACGGAGCGAGCAGCACATCCGCAATGGCAAACGGGACGAGGGATGATCCCAGCGTGGCGAGTAACTCGCCCGCGGGGACGTAATCCCAAATTTGCTGGAGGCGGGTGAGCATGGGGGAGAGGAAGAAAACGTACAGCAAGGCCAGCACAACACCAGGGACGGCGCCAATCAAAATCTCGCGCCAGAGTTGTTGGCTTTCTGTCAATTTCCAGCCGATGTCTTTCCACGTCATTCCATCGCGCTTCATGGATTTCATCAAGATCAACAACAGCCAGATTTGCACGGCCACCAGTTGATACGGCGTGGACGCGGCCACCATCGCGGGAATCGCTTCCACGTTTTGTCCCTGTGTGACGAAGCCGAAGTAAACCGACGCAACGATTATGCCAACCAGAAAGAGAATCGGCGCGGCGGAGAGTGTCCACCAGACGCGGGTAAATTTGGGGTGAGTGTTGTTCATTGGCGAACCTCCCGTGAATGGATGTTCAATGCGTAGGCAAACAGCCCGCCGACAATCGCTTCCGCTGCGAGCAGGGCGAACATGAAGAAGTTGGGCGAACCATCCACGATCATGCCGAGGACGCGGCCAAATGCGGTGCAAAGCAAAACCAGCATGGACGCAATCGCGCCGAGTCTTACTTCATTCATCCAAGCAC
>JBBIUO010000023.1:0-9280 GCA_037440205.1 Chloroflexota bacterium | reverse complement strand
AAGAAAAGCGCAATGCCCAATGCCATGCCTCCGTACGTGGCGCGCATGTCCATCATGGCGACGGGCGAAGATGGAACCGCGCCTGTGATGAAATTGGCAAAAACCGCAGGCGCAAAGATAAAGCCGAGACCAAAGGCAACGAAAAGGACGGAGTTGATCCAGAGAAGGATGGTTGCATATTTCATGGTTTCTCCTGAAAGATTTTGGGAAATAACAGCCCGGAGTTTTTCTTGTATTCTGTAAATTGCGGATGGCGTGACAATGATTTATCTTTTGTAAGCATATTGCGGACGAAGAATCCAAAGACCCACCCGCTCAAAATTAGGAACGGCAGCCAGTGCATGGACATGACGGCATAGGCTGTGTAGATCATGATCTCGCCGAGGTAATTCGGGTTGCGGGTGCGGGCGAAGAGACCTTCCTCGATGAGTCCCTTTTTGTATTGCAGCGTGTAATGCTTTTGCGCGTCGCTGACGTAGTGCAGGAAAATGCCGAAGATGTACAGAACAAGCACGAGCGCAGTCAGAGGCGGCGTCAACGTCACGTGGCGGCTGATGAGCAGGTATGGCGCGGCGTAGTATCCTGCCAATGGGAGGAAGATGAAGATGATCGCAATCGCGGCAGGCAATTTTTGGTCAAAGCGTTTGTCCGGGTAGAGTGAATCCTTGATCAGCCACAGGATACTGTAACTTCCATGAACAGCGAGATACATGAACGCTTCGGTTGACCAGTTGTTGAAAAACCACATCAATCCCAACACAACAGGCGTGACCACTGCTTTGTGAATATTGATTGCGGTTGCGACTTTCATCCATTTTTCCTTTTCCGCGCACAAGGCGCATTGAATACGCCTGCCTTGATTCAGGCGGTTTTGAAATATCGGTATTCGTTTATTGTCTTACTTGAATTTTACAAACTGCAATGCTGAACAACTATGTGTTGCAAATCAGGACAATTTTGCCTGTTGCAGAACCCTTTTCGAGCAATTCGTGGGCGCGGGCCGCATCAACCAATGGCATCCGTTCTGCGATGACTGGCTTAACCTTTCCTTGCGCCAAAAGGGCAAACAACCTGGACAAATCTTCACGACACCATTCCGATGTACTGTATTTCGACCGCGTAACGTTGTAGTTAAGAATTCTTTTTCCAGGAATAAGATTCAAATACGAACTCAGGACGGGGCCCGCCATCAATTTGAATACACCGTCTTGAATGACTGTATGTGCGCCATAAACAACCAAACGCCCACCCTTATGCAACATCCGATAGGATTGCCAGATGTGAGTTCCTCCAATTGGATCGAATGCGACATCAACACCGCCCCCTGTCATGGCAAGGACGTGCTCAACAACACCCTCTTTTTTGTAATCAATCGGAACCCCGCCGAGGCGGGTTATCAATTCGTGTTTGCTGCTGGATGCCGTTCCGTAAATTTCAAGTTTGGCCAGTTGACCCAGCTGGAGCAGGGCAGTCCCGACGCCGCCAGCCGCGTTGTGAATCAATACGCGTTCACCGGGCTTCACATGCGCGGTCCGATGAAGCATTTGATATGCGACAACATAGTTCATTACAAGGCAGACGGCCTGGGCAGGATCCAGATCCGGAGGCACTTGTATAAGTTCCGATGCGGGCAAACAAATATATTCAGCATAACCGCCAAAGACTGGTAAAGCGGCCACCATTTGTCCAATCTTGACCGAGGTAACGCCATCGCCAGGTTTTTCAACTTCTCCAACAATGTCATATCCCGGTGTGAACGGGGGACGTACCCCCATGCCTAACCCGCTACGCTTCAAAATGTCCCCCCAGGCTACGCCTGCCGCAAGTATTTTTATGCGGACCTCACCAGGTCGAGGTTCCTGAATCTCATCCCCTACCACTTGAAGCACTTCCGGCCCTCCATAACGGGAGATAACAACACGCTTGTATTTCATAAGAAGGTATTCCTGTAACAATGGACTGCTAACTATGTGACACTGCCAGCGGCGGCAGATTACGAATGGTCTTTAAAGTCTTCTCATGCCAGGCCAGTTCGAACTCGTAATAATCAATCCCGTAATCAAGTGTGATCTGCCAGAGCTCGCGGGCGCGCTCGATGCCGGCCCGGTTTGCGTTTTCGTTTATCGCTGTTTGCGCCACCGTTTTCAAGATCTGAATGCGTTCCCGTATTTCCTTCATGCGGGTTTCAAACAGCGCGGCAATCTCCTCGTTCGTGCTGAAATGCGAGAAGAAGATTTGGATGAGACAGGCCTCGCGGACAGGTTCCATCGGCAGGGGAGTGACCAGCCAGCGGCGCAGTTCGACTCGTCCTGCATCCGTAATTTGATACTCTTTTCTGTTGGGTTTTCCTTCCTGTGGAATAACCCGCGCTTCTGCCCAACTCTTTTTCTCCAGCCCCTCCAGCGACTTATAGATGTGGCTCTGCGTGGCCGACCAAAAATGGGCGACGGATTGATCGAAGAACTTTTTCAAGTCATAGCCAGACATGGGCTGGAATTCGAGAAACGCGAGAATGGCATGTTCGAGAGGCATAGGTTTCCTTTTTATATATCTATGTAGGAATATTATCTTATAGGATTATATTTGTCAAGGGTTAAAGAGGAAAACCCCCGCTCGCACAGAAATTGTGTGGTGGATTCTGCACGCAGACAGATTGTTCCCCTTTGGGTATTTTCTGGCGCAAGGCATCCTGCCTACGACAACCGGTTACTTTTCCAGGTTTTTGTGCAAAAACCCGCATACACCAACACCCAATCTCTGGCGTAACTTCAAACACAGCAAAACCCTCTACCGGCCCAACAGCCTTCCGAAACTTTAGTCCACGCCCGCAATGCCCTATTGCATCAGGATGGCATAGCTACTATAATCGCACTATAAAAATAAATCCATGCGAAACCTTTCAGATCGCATACGATCCATAACTTCCCCGACAAGGAGCAATAATGGGAGGTCTTTTAGGTAAAATCACCCGCCGCATAGGCAGAATGAAAAAAAACGTGGATACGATGCTTCTCAAATCCAGGGCGTATCCAACGCTTTCGTGGCTGGGCCGCCAGCCTGGCAACAACAAAGGATGCGCGAAAATTCTGGGATTGGATTTTGAATATGTGGACGGATCCAGCCTGTCGAGCATGTATCGTGCGCAGTTCTTCAGAAAAAAGAACGACTTCTGGTGCGCCAAACCAAATCCTGTCATCCTGGACTGCGGGGCGAATATTGGCGTCAGTGTGCTGCGCTACAAGCATCTTTTTCCGCAATCGAGGATCATCGCCTTTGAACCAGACCCCATTATTTGCAACATGCTCAAAAGGAATCTTAAAGTCAATCACGCGGACAATGTAGAGGTGGTGGAAGCCGCGGTATGGATCAACAACGGCACGATCACCTTTTCGATGGACCATGTCGAATCCGGGCGGATCGAGGCGAACAAGGACAAAATCCTGGCCGCCAACAAATTTGTGGCGGAAATGAGGAGCGTCCGCCTGGCAGATTACCTGAACGAGCCGGTTGATTTCGTCAAACTCGACATCGAAGGCGCGGAATATGAAGTCCTGCGAGACTGCGGCGATAAACTCCGCAATGTGGAAAAAATGATCGTGGAAGTGCATTACACGGTTGACCACCCCGACCTCATGGGCAAGATATGGATGTTGCTGTATCAGGCGGGCATGAAGGTAATGTCCTCCGTCTGGCAGCCGGGTGGCAGCATCAACGATCTGTCGCAGCCCTTCGAAAAACGGACCCAATCGTACGATCAATGGCATTGCATTTATGCCTGGCACTGATCGTACGATCTCCGTGCCCATCCGTAGAAATTACTTCCACAACTTCGCCAGTTCACTCAACGATCTGTAATACGGCTCGATGCTGGGGATGAAGTGCCGTTCATCTTTTGCGTGTGGGCCGATTCCCGATTGCCCCCACACGACAGCCTGCCCGCCCGGAGCGAATCTTGCACTGGTGCCGGGTAACTTCCTCCCAATCTTCGGATCGTTCCCACCCGACGCCTGCTTGACTGCTTCGATGAGCATTTTCAACGCCGAATTATTTGCATCGCACGCCACGCCGTTTTCCATCACATTCATTCGCAGTTCCAGTCCATTGGCTTCGCAGTATGCCTCGACCGCAGACTTCATCCCGATGACATCATCCTGTGGAATGGGACGAATCTCAACCCCCAAAATTCCCTCCGCCGCGGTGACGTTGTACATGCCTGGCGTTCCCACGTTGATAAACGGGAATTTCGCCTGCGACTGCCATCCATCTGCCGATTTGAGGGTCAGGTGTCTGGCAAAGATTTCACCCAACGCGGAACGCGCCGCGATGAGTTTTTCGCTCAAGTCGCCGGTGCCTGCCACGCCGCTGTGACCCTTTGCCCCGCGAGCGATCACATCGAAACGCATCACGCCGCGATTTTCCACGCAAATCTCGCCGAAGAGTTCGTTACCTTTTTCGCCCGTCCGTTCACCGGCGATAAACAACGCCGGCTTTAGACCTCCGAGGTCTCTAAAGACCTCGGAGGTCTCTGCCAACGCTTTCAACACGTGAGGCGTTCCCCATGCTTCGGCTTCTCCGTTTTCTTCGTTGCCTACGAGAAGCAAAGAGATATTGGGGAATGGTTTGCCTGATTTCAACATATCCTTCATCCACACGAGATAGGTAGCGACGACGGTTTTCATATCCGCCGAGCCGCGCCCCCAGAGATAATCGCCTTCGATGCGCGGAGTGAATTGCGAGTCGTCGGGTTCGGGTTCGACAACGTCGAAATGCCCAGTCAGCAAGATGGGTGACGTGGTTCCCTGTGTACCTGTGTACGTGTTTACTTGTTTATCCTCCCCAGGGAACGTTGCATAAACGGCTGGATACTTCCCGTCGAAAAATTTGGTTTCGAGACCTGCGTTTCGCAAATAGTCATCAATCAATGAGCCAACGCGGTGGACCTCGTCGAGCCTTTCATTTGGCGAGGCCGTGACGGATGGAATGCGAATCAATTGCTGGGCCAAATCCAGGATTTCCGCCGTCTTATCGGGGTAGGATACTTCAATGATGGCCTGCGCGCGCGGACGGAATCGAATCGGCGCGGTGGGAATCTGCCGTACCACGTCACGCGAGCGTTGAAGAAATTCGGCGATCTTCGATGCGTCACTGCCGAGAGAGCCGTAATCGGAGGCAATGCGCTCCACGTCGGCTTTGACCTGCGCTTCGTGTTCGTAGAATAATTCCTTCAGCACAGTGAGCGGGACTTCGTCGTTTGCGCCCAATTCCAATTGCAGGCGGGCGCGGATTTTTTCAGCGGTGTTGCGTCCGCCTTCGGACATTTCGACGAGGGGATGCAAGTCATTCCAAAGATTCAACGCTTCGGCAAGCGGCTTGACTTCGTTGAGAGTCCATTTGAGGAAGGCGCGGACGGAGATTGGTTTGCCGGTCAATGGGTTTTCGATTTCAGCACGCAAGCCATGTTTGGCGGCAAGGTTTTCGTTGGAGCGGGCGCGGGTGATGTCTTCGCGGTCGTATCGGAAGCCGCGCGCAAAGGTTGGGTCGGAGTAGATGCGAAGAAGCAAAAGATGTTTGAGAGTCAGATTGGCGATATCCAAATCCAGAGAGTGACCGCCTTCATCGGTGCGGATTTCGACACGTCCCATCGGCAGATTGATTCGCGCCATGAGATTTTGTTTTTCGATTTGCAGAGCCATCTCTTCGGGTGGAGTCGCCTGACCAATGGCAAACAAGCCGCGGGCGTAGAGAGAGGCGAGTTGGTCGCTCGTCGTTGAAATGATCCGCTCCACAGGGTCGGCAAATGAACGGGCGCGGATCGGAGTCCAGTTGTTGTTTCCAAAGCGAACACCGCGGCGAACGAGATCGTAGGAGATTTGCAAATAATCATTGTAGGAGCGATAGAGATCGGGAAGATCAATTTCGCGCGGATTTGGGAAGGTGAGATTGCGAACCGAATCGTACCCGGTGAGGAGGACAACAGCGCGTCCATCCTTGACCTGGGCCTGCATCGGCGTGGACGCAGTGGTGGCGATGAAAAGAGACGCGAACGCGCGCAGGAGGCGCGTGGCGGTGATGTAAAACTCGGACTTGAAATCGTCGAGATGTTTATCGCCGCGTTCGCTTGCGGAGAGGTGCATGAAATCCCACGCAAAAAGCGGATCGGGCAGAGACATGTTGGTGTGAATGCCCGTGGTCGCGAGCGTGTCGCCGTAGAGGTCAACACATTTTTCGAGATAGCGGCGCTTGGCAATGGACCAGTTTCCCGGAATCGAATCATGCCCGATGGCGGTGAGGAAGAGGAGGTTGCCGTGCCAGTAGTGCAACCGCTCGCCGAAGTTGGTGCCTGCGCGATGAAGCGCGTTGACGAGCGAGGCTTCCATGAGGCGCGCTTCGTAAATCGCGCCGCGCGGACTGTAATACGGGCGCGTTGCCCACTCGATCATCCAGTGAAAGACTTCGAGCTGGCTGAACTGTTTTTGCCAGGGCGGGATGCATTCCGCACGCAGGTAATCCACAAATGATTGTTGACTGGGGCCCGCTCCCACAGTGAGCAGTGGACGCAGGTCTTCATCGAGAAGATTCCATTCCTGTTCGAAGCCATTGAGGCCGCTGGAGGGTTTTTCCTTGATGGCTTGTTCGAGGGCGAGGAGGTATTTGTCGGCGAATTTTTGAGGGGACATAAGTAATCCTTGATAAGAGGGATGAGAACGAAAGAGGAAAGATGAAAGAGGGTGGAAAGTAGAAAGTGGTGAGTGAAAGTGTGCTTATAGCGTTACATATTTTTACTGATACCAAGAGTCAATATCACCATGATATTCTTCATACTCACTATCTCTGTTTTCCATAAGTAATTCAATAAATTCATCTGGGACGACACGTCTCTTATTGTATGGCTCTCCATTCTTTTCGCACCAATCTTTGTAAGCAAATCGGTGAAATTCTTCTTCTACCTCTAATTCATTGTCATATTTTTTTATTTCCCATTCATCTTTATATCTTGCCCTTCCCCAACCATCTAGGCGCATTTGATAAATAGCATACCCGCGTTCTTCCTCGACCCTCTCTTCTCGCTCTTCGTCGGCTTCCCTATGGCATTGACCAGCACAAACAACTTCCAAGTCGCTATCCTTTTCAAACCCACCAACACGGTCGTATGTTTTATGATGGACTTGCAATTTAATCTCTCCAGCATAAAGTGCGTTACATCTTTCACATCTATATCCTGCTCTGGCTATTGCTTTATGCCTTATTTCTTTCCAAATATCTGTATCGAGATATTGCGTATAAAGTTTTTGCCATGCAGAGTCGTTGCCACTTGCCGCCAATAGCCGCTTATGCCAATACTTTCTTTCCCATTCTTTGTTCTGGTTTGCCATTGTTGTCATCTTCAAAAATCCTCAATTAATCCAAGCCAATTAATCCAAGCCAGTTTACGAATTCTCCAATATTCATAAAAGTTTCCATGTCAATGTATCTTCGCTTGAAAGGATTTTCATGCTTAAGTTCTTCAAGCCTATTTCTTATTTGATGAAAAATGTCAATTGATGTTTCCTCGTTTGTGAAGTAAGTTAATTCAAATGCTTTGCCGCAGTATTTGAAGTTTCTTTTATTCATATGAACGTCAATTCTTTCGGCATCGACAAACCAATATTCTCCTCTCATTTGCCTTCTCAAGGGGAATAATCGAATCCAACCAACTACTTGGGTAAACTGCCAACCTCCATATCGTCTATTGAAACTGTCCTTCATATTTCTGTCAAACTCGTCGTTAGAATCCGTAGACCTTTTAGGTAAATCAGGTGTTGCTTCATTCAGAAAGTCAAAATGTTCTTGGAGTTTCTTCTGTCTTACAGAAAAGAATTTTTCACTAGGTACACTATAAACGGGAATATCAAAAATATATTTCTCTAACAACATAGAGAAACTCCTTCTCTAATTCTTGGTCTTTCAATGAGTTCAACTCTCTGTTAGCGGGACCGTCCACGAACTCACATGAATAAACGAATGTGACGGATTTCATTCGAGCATTCGTTGCCCTATTCGTGGATGGTATTGTAAGAGTTTCTGCTAAAATTACAACCATGAATAAGAACCAATCAGATTATCAGAGTATTTGCAAGCGATTTGAGCAAGAATATGGAATGACTTCAGATGAATTTCTGCTCAAATTTGAATCTGGCGAGTTGGACGACTTGCAAGATTTTTTCGACTGGTTTGCGGCGAAACGTGCGCTTGACTTGCAAGAAGAGTGATTTATCCTTTCAAAGAATTCAGCCCTTCCATCAGTCTCTTGAACGCGCCCTCTGTTCTTTCAACAGGGGTGGCGTAGGAGAAGCGAATCCATTCGCCGCCGAAGGGGGAGAAGAACGCGCCGGGAACAACGGCAACGCCATGATTTTCAGCGAGATATTGACCGAGCGGTTCCGTGTCCGCCCAGCCTTTGGCTTTGATAAATTCGCCCACGTTCATGAAGGCGTAATAGCCTTTGCCGAGGATGTGTTGAAGTCCGCTTTCGGCGAGGAGTTTTCTCAAAGCGACGCGGCTGGCGTTGGTCGGCTCGATGATGGATTTGGCGGCTTCGGCAAATCCCATTTCGTAGGCGGCCATTGCCACAGCCAGCGAAAAGAATGAAGGCATGACCGTGTGCGACGCCCGCGCGGTGATGAACTTGATGACAGACTCGTCCGCGATTAAATGGCAGTTGCGAATGTTGGAACCGCCGAGTGATTTTGTGATGCCATCGAGGAACATGATGCGCTTGCGCTCTTCGGGGGTGAAGAACTTGAGGAAGGAATTCAAGTCCATGGGCGATTCGTCGGTGACGTAATGGTACATCCAATCGAAGAGGACAAATGCCACGCCCGCTTCCAACGCGGCTTTGGCGAGGGAAATTTGCTTTTCGACGGCGATGGTCAGGCCAGTTGGGTTATCGGGATTGGTGATGACGAGTCCCGCGATTTTTCTTCCTTTGGATTCGGCGAACTTGACACTCTCGCGGATCGCATCCTCCGAATAAGCCCACCCTTGGGCTGGGTCGCCGGGAGCCCAGAGCACGTTCGCCCCGACGCCATACGGCCCCCAATTGTAGGAGATCCACGGAACACGCGAAACCATGATGAGGTCGCCCTGACGTCCATGACCCAGCGCAAGCATGGCTTGATAGGCTTTGACGAGGGCATCGCGTCCGCCCGCGGTGCCGAGCACGTTGGCAGGACCCCAACCGGAAGCAGAGTCCAGTTTCCAATATTGCTCGATCACAGACTTGCGATAGGCGTCCGTGCCG
>JBBIUO010000022.1:19121-19736 GCA_037440205.1 Chloroflexota bacterium | reverse complement strand
CATTGTTCGTGGAGGGCCAGGTTCACGGCGGCGTCTCCATGGGATTGGGCAACGCCTACTATGAAAAAATCCACTTCGATGAAAATGGCCAGATTCTGAACGCCTCTCTCATGGATTATCTGGTTGTGACGTCCCAGGAAATGCCGCCTCATATCGAAACGGGTCATCACGAAACGCTTTCCCCGCTCAATGAAATGGGAAGCAAAGGGGTCGGCGAGGCTGGCGCGATCCCTGTCCCGGCCTTGTTCGCCCAGGCAATAGAGAACGCTTTCCAGGGCTACGATCTTGAAATACTCGAGACACCTCTCGGCCCGAACAGGTTATTCGAGTTGTTGCAAGAATCAGGACTTCTGAAAAAGTAGCGGCCGAAATTCCAGGAGAAGGTTCAATGAAACTCAATGGTGAATATACGTTTGACGGCTCGCGAGAGGAGGTCTGGAAGATCCTGCGCGACCCGGACGTGCTGATCCAGGCCCTGCCCGGCACCAAGAGCCTGAAGCAGGTGGCTGACAATGAATACGAGGGCGAGTTGCAGGTGCGCATCGGGCCAATCGCCGGTTCGTTCGGCGGGAAGTTGAAGGTCTCCAACGAGCGTCCCCCGGAGAGTGTCACCCT
>JBBIUO010000022.1:0-19058 GCA_037440205.1 Chloroflexota bacterium | reverse complement strand
TGTTATACTCATCGAACAAAGCGAAGCGCGTACGCTGGTCCGATACAGCGGCGAGATCCAAATCGGCGGCAGGGTTGCGAGTGTCGGGCAGCGCCTGTTCGATAGTATCAGTAAAAGTATGATCGAACAGGGATTCAATAAGCTAAATGAAATCCTGAAGGAACGCATCGCGGCGCAAAAACAGGGAGGGGATTAACGTTGTCGTGGTTGCCGAAAATTTTGGTCACTGACGGATCATCCCTCCGTCAGAAAGGAAAACCGATCAAACGGAAGGAGGCTCCCAAAGTAAACATCATCTGCCCAGCAGGTCCGTTTTCAACTTCTGTTTCCACCAAATGATCCAATGATTGTCGGAGGAGCGATGAATAAGAGAAATATCTTTGTGTTCGCGGCTATCGTGATGATAGCCAGTATGGTCCTGGCGGCTTGCGGCCCCACAGCCACCCAACCGCCTGCCACTCAACCGCCTGTCGCCACTGAGCCACCCGCCACCCAGCCGCCCGTGGTGGCTACCGAAGGACCGCAGCCGATCACCCTGGCGATTGAACACTTCAGCGTCATCGAAGGCACCACCTGGTCTGGCGCTCACAACCGCGCTGGAGAGCGTCTCGCTGAAAAGTATCCCAATGTTACTTACGTGTACCGCGAGGAAGTCGGCCCCGATCTTTCGGTGCCTTTTGCCGAGGAATTGATCGCCGATGGGGCGAACATTGTCGTCGGCAACGCGGAGTTCATGGGCATGCCATTGAAGGATATCGCCGACAAGTACCCGGATGTGAACTTTGTTTCCATCATCGCCAGCGATGTATCCACCAAGGATAACTTCATCCGCATCTTCCCCAGGCAATACCAGGCGCTGTACCTGGAAGGGCTGATTGCCGGGGCGTTGACGGAAACGGGCAACATCGGCATCGTCTCGGCTTACCCGAATATTCAGGTGATCCGCCGAACGGCCGGCTTTTACCTCGGCGTGATGGATGCGGCGGAATTGCTCAAGAAAGATGTCAAGGTATACGTCAAATATGCTGGTGACTGGTACCTGCCGCAGGAAGAGCGGGATATCGCCGCAACCCTGGTGGATCAGTACAAGGTTGACGTTCTCACCCAGCAGACCGACTCCGGTTCCGCCCTGGATGTTGCCACTGAAAAAGGCATCTGGTACGTCGGGAAAGATATGGATATCGTGGGCGAATACGGCTGGTCCACCACAGATACCGTGGCTGTATCCTTCGATACCCGTTGGGAAGTTCTCTATGACCGGATCATCCAGTCCATGATGGCGGGCGAGAAACCCGAGAAAATCCTCTACCTGGGAATGGAATCCTCCATGACGCTCGCTGACGGAACCGAGGAACTGACGGTGGACATCATGAACGACGGCAAGGTTGGCGTGGATGCCATCAGCCCCAAGGCGCTGCCGTTGATCCCGCAGGAAATCGTTGATCTCGTCAAACAACGCCGCGAACAGATGATCGCTGGTACATGGGATCCCTTCACCGAGCATGCCTTTGTCAGCAATGGCACCGGCCTGGCGCTGGAAGGCACACCCATTCCGGATGCCGGCACAGAGGTCAAGGCGGCCGGCGTCGAGCCGACGGTCGAGTGGCTGCTCTCGCTGTTCAACTTCGACCTGCAAGGCATCATCATCCTGGAGTAAACCGGCTTTCATCCGTCATGCAGATGATGGATGGCTTGCGGCAATCGCTAACATGAGGCCCCTGCTCAAGGGAAATCGGGTGGAGGGGCCTCATCACTTATCAACAGCAACAAAGTCGAGAGATTCGGGATAGGATGAATGCTACCCCGGTTTCCTCCGGTGACTTTCAGGGAATTTTCAGAAGACCTGAAATGTGAGGCAGGCGGATAAAATGCTGAAAAGCGTAAAACATGGCGACACAGTGTTGGAAGCCAGGGGTATCACGAAAAAATTTCCAGGCGTTCTCGCCAATGATCGAATAGATTTTGAGATCAAAGCCGGCGAGATCCATGCCATCCTGGGAGAGAATGGCGCCGGGAAAACCACTTTGATGAACATCCTCTTCGGGTTGCACCAACCCGATGAAGGCGAACTTTACCTTTTCGATAAGAAGGTTCATTTTCGGTCGCCGCTGGATGCGATTGACCAGGGAATCGGGATGGTTCACCAGAACCGCAAATTGATCCCCGCGCATACGGTGATCGAAAATATCATCCTCGGACATCCAAAGGCGGGAACTATTCTGAACTTGACACGGGCAGGGAAGGAAATTACCGAGCTCTGCGACAAATACGGATTCAAGATAGACCTCAAGGCGAAGGTCTGGCAACTTTCAGAAGGGGAAAAGCAGGTTGTAGAAATTCTCAAAGCCTTGTTTCGCGGCGCCAAAATCCTCATCCTGGATGAACCGACTTCGGCCCTTGCCCCGCCGGAGACGAAAAGACTTTTGGAGTCGATCCGAATCATGACCAGGGATGAACTTGCCATCGTCCCATTCATTACGCACAAACTTCCCATTGTGTTGGAAGTCAGCGACCGGGTGACGGTTCTCCGGCGCGGGAAGGTCTCTGCCCGTTTCGCCACGGCAGCCACAACGGAAAAAAGCCTCGCCAGGGAAATGGTTGGAAGGGATGTCGTTTTTCGATTGGAAAATGTTGAAGTGGAGAAGGGAAAGTCCATTCTCCAGGTGGAAAACCTATCGGCTCTCAACGATAAAGGTGTCCTGGCATTAAAAGATGCTTCCTTTTCCGTTCAGGAAGGTGAAATCTTCGGAATCGCCGGCGTCTCAGGAAATGGACAACAAGTATTGGCTGAGGTGCTTGCCGGACTTCGTAAACCGCAGGGCGGCAGGGTGCTTCTGGATGGTGTGAACATTACCCATGCCTCGTGTATGGATCGCTGGCTCAAAGGTATTGGGTACGTCCCCTCAGAACGCGTTGACGTGGGTTCAATTGGCGATTTCTCTCTCGTCGAAAACGTCACCATGAATTACTTTTTCGACCCTCGTTATTCCAGAGGCGGGATTGTGGATTACAAGGGATTGAGAAAACTCACAGAGGAGATGATCTCCGAGTTCGACGTGGCCGCTCCGGGTCCGGAGACGACCGCAAAGAGTCTCTCTGGAGGCAATCTCCAGAAACTCATCCTGGCGCGCGTACTTTCGCGCAAACCGCGGCTATTGATTGCGAATTTGCCGACCCAGGGATTGGATGTCGGGGCGACGGAGTTTGTCCAGAAAAAGATCATGGAGGCGAAGAAGGAAAAAGCCGGTATTCTTCTCATCTCCGAGGACCTCGATGAGGTGTTGTCGTTGAGCGACAGGGTGGCGCCGATGTACGAAGGCGAGTTCATGGGCATCATCCCCGGCGGAGAAGCCAGAAGGGAAATGGTTGGAGCGATGATGGCAGGCTTGAAGCCGAAGGCGGAAGAAATATGAAACTTGGCAACTACGAAGTGAAACTCGAAAAGAGGGTGACGTTGCGCGGCTGGGAAGCAGCGGTGATTTCGATCTTTGCCATCCTCTTCGCCATGGCAGTGTTCAGCATTATTTTCATCCGCGCCGGGGTGGACCCTTTGACCGGCTATAAGGAAATCTTTTCCTACGCCTTCCTCAGCCCGTTTGGCCTGCCCTTGACGATCAACCGGTTCGTATTCCTTCTGTTGTGTACATATTCGTTCATCATCCCCAAAAAAGCCGGGCTTTGGAATATTGGGACGACAGGGCAACTTTATGCGGGAGCCTTATCCGCGTTTGCAGTTGCGTTTGCCTTCGGCGCAAAGACCTCCCAAAGCGCGACGCTTTCGGCGGGACTTGTCATCCCATTGATGATGATTGCCGCGATCCTGGGCGGCGCGGCGATTGGAGCCATTACCGGCTTTCTAAAAGGCAGGTTCAACACCAATGAGATCGTGGTCACCATGATGCTCAACTTTATCACGTACTGGGTGGTTGCCCGCTTGATCAAAGAGGGGGGACTCTTCATGGGCGCCAGCGGGGAAGGCGACGGTTTCAAGCTGCCCGAATCCATTTACGCGCCTTTGATCAAAGATGTTCCCTTTACCATTTTCATTGCCCTGGGATTGGCGGCGCTGCTGTATTTTTTGTTCGCCAGGACGAGAATTGGGTATCAAATCAAGGCTTTTGGCTTGAATCCGGCTGCGGCCAAATATGCAGGGATCAGTCCATTCAAGATACCGCTCCTGGTGTTTATCATGGGTGGGTTGATGGCCGGTCTGGCTGGATATCATTATTTCGCCGCGGTTCCCGGCCTTTACAGGATCACCAAGAACTACGGAGAATTTGGCGACCTGGCATTTTATGGGATCATTTGCGGATTGATTTCGCAAGGCGATCCGCTGGCGGCAATTCCCATCGCGTTGCTCTTCGGGGGGTTGACCAACGGGGGCAGGTTTGCCCAGGGGAAACTCAAATTGGGCTTCGGCATTGATTACGCCCTGCTCGGCGTGCTGATGATCACCCTCGTCGCTTTCCAATTCTTCTATCGCTACAAGATCGTATGGGCAAAAACAAGAAAGGAGTCAAGCAATGTGGGAATTCATGGTTAGAAGCCTGGACGCCTCGACGATCTTTACCATCGCGGCCTTGAGCGAACTTTTGGGTCAGCGCTCGGGAGTCCTGAATGTTGGCGTCGAAGGCGTGATGCTTTTTGGCGCGACCATTGGTTTCATGGTCGCGCAAACCACTGGCAGCTATTTAATGGGTGTTGCGGCGGCGATCATTGTCGGCGGCCTGATTGGTTTCCTTCACGGCTTTTTCTCGATCACGCTGGGAAGCGACCAGGTTGTGAACGGGATGGGAATCTGGATCCTGGGTTTTGGTCTCACCACGTACATCGGTTACCCATACACCGGCCCGCTGGGCATGGAGCGAATCCCCGATGTCGCAGGTCTTTCCCCGTTCTTTTTTGTCGGCATTGCCCTGATCGTCATTGCCTGGTTCGTTCTTTTCAAAACAAGTCTGGGATTGAAAATAAGATCCGTGGGAGAAAACCCCTCTGTGGCGGAAGTTTCGGGAATCAACGTCACCCGAACCCGCTATCTTAGCGTCGTCACCAGCGGGATGCTCATGGGGTTTGCCGGGGCAATTTACTCGCTGGATTACAATCCCGTCTGGAGCAACGACTTTCTCATGGGTTGGGGATTCATTGCGCTTGCCCTGGTTTTTTTCTCCATGTGGCATCCCTTTATTCTTCTTGGCGGCTCCATCCTTTTTGGCGCCCTGTGGCAACTTTCGCTCAATCCCCAATTGGTGCTTCCCGATATCATGTCCAGGTACATTTGGCGGACCGTTCCATTTGCCATCACCATTGGGGCATTGGTTCTTATGTCAACGAAGTGGTTTTCCACCAGGTGGGGCGCGGCAAAACCCCAGGCGCTGGGATTGCCTTTTGAAAAAGGATGAAAGTGTAATTACGCATTTAGACCCGCGGTTGCAGCATAAACTGATTCGAAATAATCGCCCTGTCTCGAAACGGACGGGGCGATTTCCTATTGTTCCCGCTGATGGGGCGTATAATTTACCAATCATGAATCTCCTTCATGCCCACTACCAGCCTCCGCAAAAGCCCGAAGAAACAGGCGGCATGTTATTCTGGATGGAAACCTCCGACCTCCCCGCGCCCAAAAGCGGACGCGCCGCGAAAAAAGAAAAATCGCGCCTGCACCCATTTTGCGCGGACACGAACACGCTCAAACGATTGCTCAACATCGAAGGCGCTTCGAAAATCATCACCCTGCGCCTGCCCGCCGTCAAGGGCATTCCCCTGCCCTCGCCGCAACTCATCCATAACTGGAATCTGGATTCCAAAAAACCAAAACTTGACTCGTTTCTTATCAACGGGATTTGGACGCGCCCGCTCGAAGCGATTTCCGTTCTATTGGCTTTCTCCTCCCAAACCGACGCTTCGCTCTCCCCCGCGGCGGATACCCGTTTCTGGAGCCTGGCCGCCGCCCTGACGCTGGAGACTCTCGCGGCGCACAAACTCCTTCCAATCATCGTTCCTGCTGAGAAAGAATATTACGCCCGCTGGCAACCCGTCCTGGATTCGCCCAAAGACGCAACGAGGCTGAAACAACTCGAAGCCGCCATGCCCGCCGTGTGCCGCGCTGGTTCGCCTGAGGCTTCTCCAAAGAATTTGCTCAATAGTTTCCTCAACACTTTTTGTGATTCGCTTGCGCGCGAGTGGGGCAGATCCGCCGCGCCGAAGTACTATGACGATTCCTCCGCAGCGAGTTGGATAAAAGCCTTGTTCAGCGACTCCGCCGCCATCAAATTATCACCCGCACAGGCGCACAACCTTGCGGCGAGTCACAAGGCCTGGATGCGCAACCTGCACGTCGCGGGCGATGCCGCCTTCCGAATCGCGTTTCGTCTGGAAGCGCCCGCCTTGCAGAAACAGCCCTGGCAGTTGCATTATTTGATCCAGGCAAAAGACGATCCCAGCCTGCTGATTCCCGCTGATGAAGTTTGGAAAAAGACAAGAGGCGCGTTGACTCATCTCGGTCATCGCTTTGAGCAGCCGCAGGAAAAACTATTGACGGGATTGGGCTACGCCGCGAGATTATTCCCGCCTGTCACCGAAAGCCTGAAAAGCAAACGTCCCACCGAATTGACGGTTGACACCAATGGCGCGTACACCTTCCTGCGCGAGACCGCTCCCCTGCTCGAAGGCGCGGGGTTTGGGATTCTCGTCCCGCCATGGTGGAACAAGAAGGGCGCGCGACTGGGCGTGAAGGTAAAGATGAAATCGCAGGGCAAGGATGTCGTCAAGGGACACATGGCATTCGAGAATCTGGTCAACTATCAATGGAAGTTGTCTTTGGGCGAAACCGAGTTGACGGAAGCCGAGTTCAAGTCGCTGGCAAAGTTGAAGTCGCCGCTGGTGCAGATTCGCGGACAGTGGGTCACGCTCGACGCAGAGCAGATCGAAGCGGCGATCAAGTTTTGGGAGAAACACCAGCTCGAAGGCGAGATGTCCCTGCTCGAGGCGATGAAATTGGGCTTGGGCGGGGAAACGTCTGTGGGTGGGTTGCCGATTGATGGCGTTGAGTCCGATGGCTGGTTGGCGGAGTGGTTGAAAAAATTCGAGCAAGCAGACAAACTCGAACAACTGTTGCAACCCAAAGGTTTGGATGGGCAACTGCGCCCGTATCAACTCTTTGGATATTCGTGGCTGGCATTCTTACGCAAGTGGGGCATGGGCGCGTGTCTCGCGGACGACATGGGACTCGGCAAAACGATCCAGACCATTTCGCTTCTATTGAATGAGAAGGGGACGAAGAAGAAGTTGTCCGCGCCTGTGTTATTGATCGCGCCCACGTCGGTGGTGACCAACTGGGAGCGGGAGATTGGCAGATTCGCTCCAGGATTGAAAACCTATATCCATCGGGGAGGGAGCAGGCTGAGGGGCGAAAAGATGCGGGAGGCCGTCAAAGGTCAGGATGTGGTGCTGACCAGTTATCCCGTCGCGCGGCTCGACGCGGAATCCTTCCAATCCATTCAATGGCTGGCGGTGATTTTGGACGAGGCGCAGAACATCAAAAATCCCGAAGCGAAACAGACGCAAGCCATCCGAAAGTTCGAAGCGGAGTTTCGGATCGCGTTGACGGGGACGCCCGTGGAAAATCGCCTGTCCGAGTTGTGGTCAATCATGCACTTCTTGAACCCTGGCTATCTCGGCGCGAGGAAATCGTTCCGCGAAAATTTTGCATTGCCCATCGAGAGGTATCACGACGAAGAGGCGATCAAGCAATTGAAGCAGTTGACATCGCCGTTCATTTTGCGGCGCGTCAAGACCGACCCGCGCGTGATCTCGGATTTGCCCGATAAAGTGGAGACGAAAGTTTATTGCACGCTGACGGAGGAGCAGGCGACGTTGTACGAGGCGGTGGTGCAGGATGTGATGAAGAAGATCGAGGAAGAGGAAGGAATCAAGCGGCGCGGGCTGGTGTTGAGCATGATGATGCAGTTGAAGCAGATCTGCAACCATCCCGTCCAGTATCTTCACCAAAAGAGCAAGGGCAGCGCGGATGTTTCGCTGGATAATCGCAGCGGGAAGTTGGAACGTCTCGGCGAGTTGCTGGAAGAAGCGCTGGCCGACAATGACCGCGCCTTGATCTTCACTCAATTTGCAGAGATGGGCGAAATGCTGGCGGATTATTTACCAAAGGCATTCGGCGCGGCGACCCAGTTTTTGCACGGCGGCACGCCCACGAAGATGCGCGATCAGATGGTGAAGCGTTTCCAGGAAGATGATCACGCGCCGCCCATTTTTATCTTGTCATTGAAAGCGGGCGGCACAGGCTTGAACCTGACGCGCGCCAATCACGTCTTCCACTTCGACCGTTGGTGGAATCCCGCCGTCGAAAACCAGGCCACCGACCGCGCCTTCCGCATTGGACAGAAGCGCAACGTGCAGGTGCATAAATTTGTCACGACGGGAACGCTGGAAGAGATGATTGATGACATGATCGAATCCAAAAAGGGACTGGCGCAGGCGATTGTCGGAAGCGGCGAGAATTGGTTGACGGAAATGAGCACGGATGAGTTGCGGCGCGTGGTCACACTGAGGAGGCAATGATGCCATACGATTATTGGTTCAAACCCACCAAGGCCATTGAAGCCAAAGATGGGATCAAAGCCCAAAGCAAGCGCGGCGCGTTCGCGAAAAACTGGTGGGCGCAGAGATGGATCACCGCGCTGGAAAGGCTGGTAGATTCTGGTCGCCTTTCGCGCGGACGGAGTTACGCGCGCAAAGGCCAGGTGCTTTCGATTGACGAGACCAAAGACGGGATCGCGGCGCGCGTGCAGGGTTCCATGCGGACGCCGTATCGAATCAGTATCAAGATCAATCATCTGACCGACTCGGAATGGGACAAGGTGATTGATGCGCTGGCAGAGCAAGCCATCTTCACCGCGCAGTTGCTGGCGGGCGAGATGCCGCAGGATATCGAGCAGGCGTTTGAAAAAGCAAAGGTGAGTCTATTTCCCGCGGCGCGCAAGGATTTGGTAACAGACTGTTCCTGTCCCGATTATTCCAATCCATGCAAACACATCGCCGCCGCGCATTACATTTTGGGCGAACGTTTCGATGAAGATCCATTCCTCATCTTCCGTTTGCGCGGGCGCACGCAGGAACAGGTGATGCAGGAACTCCGCAAACGCCGCGCGGGAGGCGAGGAAGTTGTCGAAGAGGAAGAAGCGGAAGTTGTCATTCCGCTTGAAGAACAAATCGAAAACTTCTGGGACGCACGCGCGCCGCTGGAGGGATTCGCCGTGTCCATTCGTCCGCCTGCGATTGAGATGCCGTTGCTCAAACGATTGGGAAACGCGAATTTCGTCCCTGAGCCCGGAATCCAAAGTTGGTTATCGGCCGCGTATCAGACGATAAGTCGAAAAGCGATCCGGGCCGCGTACAAAGACACGAGCGAGGAAGCATGACAAAGAAACGATCCCCTCTCCATCAATGGGAACAGGAAATGATTGACGCATACTACGATCATCAGTGGCGGCTGACGCTCGATCCGCTGTACGAGAAATTTCAACGCTGGAAGGCATAACCTGGAACAAGCGCCTTCATCCCACAGGCGCGCCGCATTGCGGACAATGCGTCCATTCAGGTTGCAAGCCAGTACCGCAATGCGAGCAGGCACGCCCTGAACTCGCCGCCGCTTTGCCAGGAGTAACCACTGGAGGCTGAGTCACTTTTTGCTGAAAGTTCGGCTTTACCAGCATGAAAACCAATCCTGCGATCAAAAGAATTGGGATCAACAGGACTGCCAGCATGATCAAGAAACCAAATCCCATCATCATGGTACCTCCTCTTTCAATTCGCGCAACTGCCTCCACCGCCCGGCGTTTGGGGCATTACCCCTTGGGCTTGCAACCGCTGGTGAACCGCCCCAAACCCGGAGCCTGAAGAAAATTCCCCGCCGGTAATCAGGCGCGGGTCAGCCTCCGCAAATTCCACGTCGCGATTTGCCTTGAGGTCGAGTGCGATCTCCAGGTTCTGTTGCGGAAACCAGTAGGCGTTGACATATTTTGCCGCCTCGAACATCTCATCTGCGGTAGCGCCTTGCGAAGCCATCAATTCCAGCAGGCCAAGCATCGCCATGCCGTGATTGCAATCGGGGAAAAGGGTGGGGTTGTTGCAGCAAGGGCGATACACAGCCGCGGCCACTTCTTCCACAAGCGTCTGTTGTTCAGCCGTGAGCGGGATCAAGTCCATGTTTGCATATACTTCGGTGATGGGTTTGGTTGCAAGAGTCCACCCGCCAGTGGATGCAAAACGGTCAATCTGACCATCGCTGTACTGGACCATCGGCCCCTCGGTGAGGATGGAATTTTTGTTGGCCAGTCCAATGGCCCAGAAAAAATTGAGCAGGAAGTGGGCGTTCTCCGCTGTGATGACAACCCGTTCGCCACTGCCTTTCTTTAGAATGTCAGCTTGCTCGGTAGAAAGTGGGTTGCCAGCGTTTTCGTAAATCGCAGCAAACGCGTCATAGTTGATCACACCACCCTCGAGCAGGCGCGGACCGAGGTCGCCGTAGGAAACGGGTAAGGCGTAGCCATCCTTCGGGTTCACCTGCTCATAAAGTTGCGCCAGTTCTTTTTGCTGTTTCATCTCAATGGTTTCATCCTGTCCCCACTTCCAGTAGCCGCTTCCAAAACCAAGCAGGAAAACAAAGACCGCCCCGATGGCGATCCATGCAATCTGCCTGATACGCCTGTTGGTCGAAACCTCCTCGTCGGTGGATTCTTCAATTACATCAAAATTTTGCTCTGCCACGGCTCCTCCTGCATCCTGCCCGAAAATCGTCTATTCCGATTCTGTTTCTTCACTCTTTATATATTTCTCAGGTTCACGCTCGAACATGGTCTTGCACAGTTGCGAACAGAAATAATATGTCTTTCCATGATACTGAATGCTTGCCGCGGCATGTAGCGGGTTGATCGTCATGCCGCACACGGGGTCTTTGATCATCTTCGATGCTCCTTGGTCGATTCTCGATGGCGCAATGATAAGTAGAATCTCGCCTCAGACTGAGCGCAGGATGGCGGGATTTTGAATAGGCAAAATGGCTTATAACAAATGCCATGGATACGGATTCATTGGTTAGGGGGGTAATCACCACCCGGGTTCCATAACCGGATTTAGAGATAAGGTCAGGCTTATGTGGCGGCCGCGCCCAGTGAGATAACCACTTGGCTTCTTCGATGCGCATGTTGACACAGCCGCGGCTCATTGGGGTTCCGAAGTTATCGTGCCAGTACGTGCCGTGAAAGGCAACGCCCGATTCGGTAAAGAAACTGGTCCATGGGACACCTGGAAATTCATAATCATCCACATCTAAATGACGAAGCGCTCAATCGAAGAAAATCACGCCGCGAGAGGTGGGACATGGATTGGTTACTCAGGCCAACTTTACCTACGGTAAATAGCCCAGCGGGTTGACGAAAGCATCATTGTAGAGGATACGAAAGTCAAGGTGATTCCCCGTCGAATTGCCGGTATTGCCGGATTCGGCAATTTGCTGTCCCTTCACCACAGTCTGCCCAACCGAGACCAGGTTCGCTTCATTATGTCCATAAGTGGTTTTATAGCCGTTGCCGTGGTCAATGATGATGAAGTTCCCGTACCCGGTGTAATCCCAGCCGGAAAGGATCACCGTACCGCTGTCGGCGGCGAACACAGGTTGTCGGAAATCTGTGCTTATATCAATCCCTGGGTGTCCGCTCCAAAATTCCTGTGTGAGGTTTCTGGAGTTAATGGGCCAGATGAATGAGCCGCTTCCGAGCGCCGGTACATTCCCGGAGTAGGAGTCGCCGCCTCCGCCTTGACCTGCTCCCGGCACCTGCGCTTCTGACCAGAGAATGGGACTGATTCCGTTGGGGACGATGACTTCCCGCCCCTTTTCAAGTTGGGGCGATTGTGTCAGATCGAAATCATTACCGGGAAATTCGAAGATTTCCTGAACTTGGGCGTTGTGCATGGCTGCAATGGTTTCCAATGTGTCGCCATCGCTGACCGTGTGAAGTACGCCATCCACCGGGAGGATATTCAGCACCATGCCCGGCTTCAGGCTGCCGGCATTGGCATTCAGCTCGTCGTTGGCCCAGAGTATGGACTCTGGCTGTAAGTCGAATTCCCTCGCAATTGATGAAGGCGAATCCCCGCCCTGGACCCGGTATTGAATCACTTCATTCTTTGGCCGATCCGGAATATGTGTGTGAAGCTGCAAGTTTCGGGTTATTCCATCGCCTTGAGGTTGAGCCAGGGAAATTGTGTTCAAAGGGGGTAATGATAACGGGATGGATGTCCCGGTCTCTTCAGTGGGTGCGGCGGTTGTCCCTGCTGGTTTTACTGAAATAATGAATGCGAATACGATGGACGCAACGCAGCCGATGACCAGGAGAATATTCAGTGTGTGCTTTACGATTGTTCTCTGCATAGTGTTGAACGAAGGATGGGAGTGGATTGCTGATGCCATCGCATGATATTTCCCCCGCGCACAAATCACCAGCGCCATTTTGCTGGTCACACCCATAAGCAAAATGGCGCATGGCATTGCAGCACCAGGATCCATATCATTTTGGCAGGTACTATGAAACCGCGGCAACAAACTTTTGTGGGTTGCTCATGAATTCGTCCCGACATCCTTGCGCGCAGAAGGAATAGACACGTCCTTCCCACTCAGCATTGACCATTTTCTCGCGTTCGACCGACATGCCGCAGACCGGGTCAACCGCCATGGTGACCGTTTCCTTGAATTCTCCATCCTCGAGCCACAAGACGCGGTCAGCGATGTCTTTGATGCGCTGGTCATGCGAAACGATGATGACGCTGCGCCCTTGTTCTTTGGCGATGCGCCGTAGCAGGCGCATGATCTCATGACCGATCTTCGAGTCGAGGTTGGCGGTCGGCTCATCGGCCAGGATCAAGGCCGGGTCATTGACCAGGGCGCGGGCAATGGCGACGCGTTGTTTTTCGCCGCCGGATAATTTTTCGGGGAGAAAATTCAACCGTTCGCCAAGCCCTAATTCGGTCAGGAGAGAGGCGGCTTTTCGTCGCGCTGCACCAGACTTTGTCCCCGCGAGTTCCGCTACGATGGCAACGTTCTCCAATGCGGTCAGCGCGGAGAGCAGGTTGAAATCCTGAAAGATGAAACCGAACTGGTTGAGGCGAATATCCGGTAATCGGTTCTCTGCCAATGCACTCAGGGTTGTACCATTCAATTGGATCGTGCCTTCGGTTGGCTTGAGCAGGGCGCCCAGCATTGAAAGCAGAGTTGTCTTACCCGAACCTGAAGGCCCCATGATGAGAACGATTTCGCCCGGATTGACGGAGAGGGATACGTCACGAACGGCAGTGACTTCGGTCGAGCCCGAGCCGTACCGTTTTGTAACATGGGTGATTTGTAATGTTTGACCCTGAGTTGAAAGATTTGTCATTTTTTACCTGCCTCGGAATACCATGGCCGGATCCAGCCCGGCGATTTGGCGGATGGGAATCATTGCTGAAATTGTTGCGATCACTAAAGAAACACTGCCTACCTTAAGTAGAGAGACGCGGCTGACTGCCAGTGTCAGGTTTGGCCCGAAAACAGGAGCCACCACAGTCAGTACCAGGGTGATCAATAGTCCGAAGACAAAGCCGAGGATCACACTCAGGATTGCCTGCGCAAGCACCGTGAGATAGAGATGCGTGTTGCGCGCGCCAAGCGCTTTCAACATGCCGTATTCCCTGCGCCGCGAAAGCGTGGACGTGTACACAGTCAATGCCATCACTGCCAATCCGATCAAAAAGCCGATCAAGTTCATGATGGTGATGAGGTCAGTGCTCATGTCCTTGACCACCTTGCGTTCCTGCGCGGCAAAATCGTTCCTCGTCTGGGCTGTCACATCTCGAACCTGAGACTCGATCCGGGCGGCTACAACTTCCGGGGACTCCCCCTCGCCCACTTTCACGAGCAGGAAGCTGACCGTGTCATAACTGCCGCGCATCTTTTCGAAATCCTCCGCCGAAATGAAAGCCACGGAGTTGACCAGGGTTGAGGTGCCTCCAGAGAAACCTGTCACCTCGAATTCCTCACCAAGGATTTCGACCTCGTCGCCCAAAGCAATACCGGATTTCGCCGCAATGCCTCCATCCATAATCACTTCGCCTTTAGCGGGAATGCTGCGCCCGGATGTGATTTCCCAGGGGCCGCCAAATTCGGGCCCTTCGGGCAAGCCGATAATGTATGCCAGGTTTCGTTCGTCGCCGGCCACCACGTTGTTTGTCAAATAGAGAATCGGTGTTACAGAGGCCACGCCCGGCACGTACTTTACCTTTCTTGCAATGGAATCCGGCAGCGATGAGGAGGCCATGTGCATGTTGAACACATCTTCCTGCGAAACCCAAATGTCTGCGCCGCTGTAGTCAATGTAGGCGGTGATCCGCCGTTCAACGCCGGTAAAGACGGCATCCAATGCAAGAATAAGCAGCAGGGCGAGCGCCACACCTCCAACCGAAATGACGAGGCGGGCCTTGTTCTGAAACAGGTTGCGAAAGGCCAGTCGGATCATTTTCGGAAGACCTCCGCCGGCGCAAGCCCCGCCACCACACGAGTCGGAATAATGGAAGCGATCAGCGCCATGCCCAGGCCGGCCAGCAGGGCCTGTCCGCTGTCCACAGGGTCAAAGGCGATCAGGAATTGAGGCCGTGCAGACATGATCCACTGGGCCGCGCCGTTCGCCAACAGGACGCCAAGCGACGATCCCGCAATCGAGGCAAACAGCGCCTGTGTCAGCACAACCTGATAGAGAAAGCGATTTTTCCCGCCGATGGCTTTGATCACGCCATACTCGCGTTGGCGCTCGACCGTCGCAGTGTAGATGATCAACCCAACGATCATTGTCCCAACCAGGAAGGCGATCCCAACCATCAACTTGAGCGGCGCAGAGAAAACCTTGGCGAAAAGTTTGAGGTCGTTGGCGGCCATTTCCTTTTTGGTGAGCGCGTTGACATCGGATATGTCGTTCAATTCGCGAAGGATTTCATTTGTGTCCGCGCCATCAGAAGTGGCGAGCAGGAGGAAGCTGGTCGCACCGGGCGTCAGTAACAATTCTTCAGCGTCCCGTTTACGGACGAAGAAGAAACTGGTCATCCAGGAAGTAGTGCCTTTCGACAGCCCGACGATGGTGAAATCGCTTCCCATCACCTCGACCTGATCGCCAAGTTGCAAGCCATGACGATTCGCAAGGACGCTGTCGAAGACCATTTCCCGTTTTGAGCGCGGCTCGCGCCCGGCAACCAACTCCCAGGGGCCGCCCCCCTGCTTTGAGTCATATCCAACCATGTAGGCAGGCTGTTTCTTTTCATGCAGATCCAGGATGACGAATTGGGAGAGGATGGGGATGACTTCATCTACATCACGGATCGTTTCTGACTTTTGGCTGATTCCGTCTGGAAGAAGCGACGTTGCCCCGAGCAGATTCACCACGTCTTCCTCTGCCACGACGATGGAACCGGGCGAATGATCGAGATAGGATGTGATCTGGCGATTCATCCCGGCCAAAAAGCCCTTCAGGATCAGGATCAACATAACCGCCAGCGCCACCCCGCCAATGCTGAGAAGGAGGCGGGGTTTGTCTTGGAGGAGATTTCGGCGCGCAAGGGACATGATCGAGTTCCTTTCAACGTAAGACGTTGATTATCATGGTAGCATCATTGGGATTCTGGGACGAGAGCAATTATGCGTAAAGAAAACAGGCGAAAACACCCATCAGTCATCGTTTATGAATTTGACTTCGGCGGTCATGCCCCAGCGCATGGCAGGATCCTGATCATTGAGCAGGATGGTCACCTCGTACACAATGTCGCCCTGATTCTCGGTATAACTCTGGCCAATGGATAGCACGCTGCCCTTGAGAGTTATATCCGGCAAAGCATCCAGAATAACCTCGACCGGCTGACCCTCAGTCACATTGACTACGTCAATCTCGGTCAGGTCGGTGGTCTTCACCACCCAGTTTGACAGATCGGCGATCGTGATCACCGGCTTGCCAGCAGGGACAAACTCGCCGACCTTCAAATCCAGCTGGGTAATCGTGCCCGCGATGGAGGCGCGCACCTCTGCATTCGCGAGGGCGGCGCGTGTACCGGCGGTATCTTCAGAGAAGGCCTGATCCTGCAAGTTATCATAGTCCTGCTGTGCCAGTGTCAGGCGCGCCTGTGCCGTCTCCAGGTTTGATTCCAGTGCCAGCCACTGGATGGCCTTGCGATAATCTGCCCAGGCGTCATCCAATTCTTTTTTGTAACGTTTGGCCACGTCCCGGTACACGCCGGTGTCAACTTCTCTCTTTTCCGGAGCCAGCCACCTGTCGCTCAGATTCTCGTACGGTTCGAAGTTGTCACGAGCGGTGTTCAGTTTTTCAAGCGTCGTTTGCACCGCCTGAACAGATGTCATTCCCGAAAAGTCAGAGGGCACATCGAAGTTATCCAGTTGATACTGGGCATCGCGCACGGTTGCATAGGCTTCGGTCAGTTTCTGCATCGCGTCTGCCTGCGCGGCCTCCAGCGTTTTCGCTTGAGCATTTTCGAGTTTTGCGATCACCTGCCCTGCCTGCACTTGATTGCCTTCCGCCGCCAGGACTTCCGTCACGAGGCCACTGGTGTTCAATGCCAGGTCTGTAAAACGGATGGGTTCCAGACGCCCTTCGGCAATGACCTCAAAGGAATCAGCGACCGCAGGTACAGTAACCGAGGGTTGTGTGGCTGCCTGCGCCGAACCGCCACATGCCGAAAGAGACAGTGCGAGGAAGAACAGTATCATGGTCAATGGAATTATTTTTTTCATTGCAGCTTTCCTTTGATCTTGTCCATTTCAAAATTGGCGGATGACGATGAAGAGCAACAGCGCGGCCAACGCCAGCCAGCAGATCCAATACAAGGCCTCGGCCCATCCGAGGCGAAGGCTTTGGCTCTGTCCTTCCAGTCCATGTTTGCGGGACATACCCGCGGCATGGGAGATGAGGCCGATCAGGAGGATCGGAATGGCATAAGGCGCAAGGAAATTCGCCAGCAGAAGGGCGATCCCCGCGCCCAACACTCCAGCGCCGACGGAAGACAGGAGTTCCGCCCTTTTGATCCGAGAGATAAGTTCGGGATTGGTCATGGCATTCATGGCACATCTCCTTTCGCGCTTCCAGAATAGCACCGAATTGTCCGCGAGGTGAGCGCCGATTGGCTGACAAGAGGCAGGTAAAATTACCTGTTCAACCAAAGAAAAAAAACAGGCCATCACCGTGGATGTGACAGCCTGTAATGTTGTGTGAGACAAAAGCCGGGTTACAAAATTCTCGCCGGCCTGGTCCTCTCAAGGATAAACTGCCAGCGCCATCCGGCGAATATCAATAACAATCCAGTGGCCAGACTGAATGCTGTGATCGTAAATGTTGCATCGGTCCAAAATGGCAAAGGGAAGAGACGGATCAGTGTATCCGAATAAGCAAACAGCCAGGAGCCCGGCTCGAAGAAGATAAGATGAAAATTGTCAAACCAGACTTGCCATGCAAGCGCTGCCAGCAGAGCAATGGACAAAATCAGCGCGCCTGTCATGATGCCTCCCCACTGGATTGCCAACGCCAGCGCTTCGCGTCCCTCCTTTTTCCACAGGAAGAATCCTACCACCAGAAGTAAAATGAACGCGGCCTGCCACAGGCGCATAACGGATTGAAAAGCTGACCGAACATCCACCATGTGCGCCGCCTCGCGCTCCGTATAGACTGATACTCCATTCAGGGTCTCGTTGGAAAGCGTGTCGCCGGGAAGATGCGCCAGCACATAGTGTAAGTTGGTGGAGGCCAGGTCGAAGCGTTCTTGCTGAGTAAAGCCATATGAGTCAGGTGGAAAACTGGCTTTACCATATTCAAAAGCCAGATATGTATCGGTCGCAAGCAGGCGCACCGAGCCGAGTATAAGCACAAGCGTGACAAGGATGGCAAAAAATACTTTGAAGATTCTGCTGATGAGAGTAGGCATGGAATGACCTGTGAATGGGTAAATTCAACTGGATTTTACAGAACCCATAACGAAGCAGGAAGCGCAATCCTGCCCGCTTTGGGCACAGGCATTTTGGCGCATTGTGGATACCTTACGGGAAAGTTCGCGTGAGCCAATCCACCGGGTTCACCTGTACCCCACCGACCCATACTTCCCAATGCAGATGGGGACCGGTGGTGCGGCCTGTTGCTCCGCCCAGCCCGATCAACTGTCCAGGTTGAACTACATCATCGGCTTGGACAAGAATCTCGGATAAATGGTCGTAAGCCGTGTAAACGCCCCAGCCGTGATCAATGACAACTACTCCGCCGCGCACGATCAGCATATTGGTGTAAACCACTTTACCCGGCGCAGCCGCGTACAGTTCCGTCCCGACCTGGCCGCAGAAATCCAATCCGCTGTGGAAATAATCGTAAGTGCTGCCGTTATATGAGCGCCGATTGCCAAAAAGGGAAGGCCAGCATTCAGTGAATTCCGGCGGCACGGGGCTGGCGAACAGACCATCCCACATCTTTTCAGGAGTGACAGGAACCCCCAATGATATCCACAGTTCGCTTTCAGGCCCTGTCACTGCCGGGTCCACGGTAACTGGGTCAACTTGCAGGCTGGGATCATAAGGGAATTTCGCGTCCTGGATGAGCACCTTTTGTGAAAAAGCGAAGCGTTCTCCATTTGGCAGTTCGCCATCCAACGCCAGTGGATAAAGACCGGGCGGTGTCATGGCGTGGATGCCTTGTAGAGCAACATAACCATAATCCTGCGGAAAAAAGTTTAAGTTGTGTTCAGCCAGAGAACCGCGCATCGTAATACCTGGTGGCGCAGAGACTTTGATAACCGTCGTTCCGCCCTGGATCATGAGCAGCGGGTCCACCTCGACCTTTGTGATGGCTTCCGGCAAACCGGCCGGCGCGTCTCCTTGAGATTCTCCAGCAACACGGAGCCCATCTCCAGGTAATCCCGCCCATGTGCCTGACAGGTTATTATTTAGGGCCAGCGACCACACATCTTCATCGCGC
>JBBIUO010000021.1:6567-19950 GCA_037440205.1 Chloroflexota bacterium | reverse complement strand
AAGGATTTTATTATCGACGAATCCCAAATCTACGAAGCCCGCGCCAACGGAGCCGACGCCATCCTTCTCATCGCCGCCGCATTGCCAGATGACAAACACTTCGCCGACCTCCACGCCTGCGCTTTGAGTTTAGGTCTCACCGCCCTGGTCGAAGTCCACGACGAAGCCGAAACCGAACGCGCCTTGAAGATTCCCAACATCCAACTCATCGGCATCAACAACCGCAACCTCGCCACCTTTGAAGTCACACTCACCACCACCGAACGCCTCCGTCCGATGATTCCCTCCAATATCACCGTCGTCGCCGAGTCAGGCATCTTCACCGCCGCCGATGTGGAACGCCTCGCCAAAGCGGACGTCGACGCCATCTTGGTAGGGGAGGCGCTGGTCACATCGGAAGACATCCCCGCCAAAGTCCGCGAACTCTCTGGAATGGAGAATCAAAAATCCAGGGTTGAAAATCTAGAGTGACTTTCAACCCTGGATCCGTGACTTCTAATATGGTCTTTCTACCTTTACATCAGGCAGAGGACGAAAATGTTTATCGTTCAACGTGCAAATTGTAAGCCCATACTGATGGGCGCTTGCCGCAATCAAACAATCGAGAAAACCGACGCCATGACTCAAATGAAATTGCCGATACCATTCCAATGCAATCTGCGAGATAACGCCCGAGATATGGATCATTGGATAAAGCGCCAATTCCTTCTCGACAATATCCTGTTCGCGGCTGTTGCGGCATCCTGCCAGCAACTCGGCGGCGGTGACAATCGAATACGCAAGTTCGCTCGTGGAGAAATTTCCCATCCACGCTTTGGAAACCTCATTCCCGCGCAGGTAATCTATGAAAATGGACGTATCCAGCAAGCGCGCGGCGTTAGCCATTTCGCCTCGTCTCGATATTTTGGCGGAGTTTCAAGGCAAAGGCGGCAGGGTCTTTGGTTTCGGGATAATCCGCCCAAATGCCAAATGCCAAATGTTCTCCCGTTGCGGAAGGTTGAAGCGCCTGCCCGCGAAATTGGAGGAACTCGATGAATTGGGCAACCTCCACCAAACCATCCATGGACAATGTGTCCAACTGGCGAAAGATGAAATCTTTTGTCACTTGTTGAGATAACATGACAGCCTCCAAAAAGAATTTTAGCATATTTCGACTATGATATGTCGTTGCGAGGGCGTTCTTGTTCTTTGCCCGAAGCAACCTCCATGTAACAGGAGATTGCTTCGTCACTTGCTATCGCTCGTTCCTCGCAATGATATGGTAATTAGATTATGACCATCGTAAAAATCTGCGGCATCAAAACATTGACTGACGCCCTCGCCGCCATCGAAGCAGGCGCGGACTATTTGGGATTCAATTTCTACCCTAAGAGTGTGCGCTTCATCGAAAAATCCGCCTGCGCTGAAATCACATCTGTGCTGAAACGCGAACATCCGCAGGTAAGACTCGTTGGTGTTTTTGTCAATTCATCGGTTGAAGAGATCAAAGACATTCTGCAATTCTGCGTCCTTGACCTTGCCCAACTCCACGGCAACGAAACGCCAGAGATTTTCGCTCAACTCGCCCCGCATGCCTTCCGTGCCTTTCGCGGAATCCCCGAATCAAACACAGGCTACGAAAGAAGCGAAGCGCCATTCATGTTGATAGACGCCGCAGTCAAAGGCGTTTACGGCGGCAGCGGAGTCACCGCCGATTGGGCAGCCGCCGCTGAACTGGCGAAGAAATATCCGCTGTTGCTGGCAGGCGGACTCACCCCCGAAAACGTCGCGGACGCCGTTCGCCAAGTCCAACCCTGGGGCGTGGATGTGGCTTCGGGTGTTGAATCCGCTCCAGGGGAGAAAGATGCGGGGAAGATGGTTCAGTTCGTGAAGGAAGTCAAGAGATTGGAGATTGGTAAATAGTAATTGGTAAATCTCCAATCTCTAATCTCCAATTACCACCCACCAAGAGGAACTATGGAAACCTTGTTACCCAAAAAGTTTGGAAGTTACGGCGGACAATTCGTCCCCGAAACGCTCATGCCCGCGCTCATCGAGTTGGAACGCGAGTTCGTCTCCGCGCGTAATGACCCAGCCTTCAACGCAGAATTCGACAAATTGATGGCATCGTTCGTCGGCAGACCTACACCGTTAACTTATGCAAAACGCCTCTCTGAAAAATTGGGTGGGGCACAAATTTATTTGAAGCGCGAAGACTTGGCGCATACAGGCGCGCACAAAATCAATAATGCGTTGGGGCAAGCCTTGTTGGTGAAGCGGATGGGAAAGAAGCGTATCGTTGCGGAGACAGGCGCAGGGCAGCATGGAGTCGCGTCCGCAACAGCGGCGGCATTGCTTGGTTTGGAGTGCGTCGTATACATGGGTTCTGTGGATATTGCACGCCAAGAGCCGAATGTCTTCCGCATGAAACTGCTCGGCGCGGAGGTGCGTCCCGTTGAGTCAGGCACGAAGACCTTGAAAGACGCCATCAACGAAGCCATCCGCGATTGGGTGACGAATGTGCGCGACACGCATTATCTGCTTGGCTCGGCGCTGGGTCCGCATCCGTACCCGACCATCGTGCGCGAGTTTCAGTCGGTGATCGGGTGTGAGGCGCGTGAGCAAATGCTCCTGGACGCGGGACGCCTGCCCGACACGGTCATTGCCTGCGTGGGCGGCGGCTCGAATGCCATCGGCGTCTTCAGCGGATTTGTAAATGACGACCATGTTGAACTGATCGGTGTGGAAGCAGGCGGCAGCGGAATCGCTTCGGGCAAACACGCGGCGCGTTTTGGCGACGCGACCAAGGCGCGGGTGGGAGTCATTCACGGCACGCGCACGTACGTCCTGCAAGATGAAGATGGACAAATCGCCGAGACTCATTCGGTTTCAGCAGGTTTGGATTACGCCGCCGTCGGTCCCGAACACGCCATGCTGCGTGATAATGAACGCGCGTTTTATACATCCGCAACCGATGAAGAAGCGCTGAATGCCTTTCAAACCTTGTGCCACACCGAAGGAATCATCCCTGCATTGGAATCCTCTCACGCCGTGGCGGAAGTCATCAAGCGCGCGCCAACCATGAGAAAAGACCAGGTTATTTTAGTGAACCTGTCGGGCAGAGGGGATAAGGATTTGAATACGGTGATAAAGGAATTAGGCAATATTTAAAATGTGTCACCCTGAGCGGAGCGAAGGGTCTCTTACACTGTGGTAGGGAGCTTCGCTTCGCTCAGCATGACATTACTTGGAGAACTCATGAACCGAATCGAAAACGCTTTCAATAATAAACCGATTTTCATGCCTTACTTTCCAGTGGGCTACCCTGGCTTATCCATCTCCATTGATATCATCGAAGCGCTCGCCAAAAATGGCGCAGACTTGATCGAGGTGGGGCTATCCTTCTCCGATCCGCTTGCCGATGGACCCGTCATTCAACACGCTACACAGATCGCGTTGGAGCAGGGCATTACGGTTAAGAAATCGCTTGCAGCGGTGAAAGAACTTCGCAAGCGCGGCGTGACCATACCGCTGATCCTGATGGGGTACTACAATCCCATGCTGGCGTATGGATTGGAGAAATTCATCCGCGATTCACGCGAAGCAGGCGCGGATGGATTCATCATCCCCGATTTGCCGATGGAAGAAGCGGAAGAATTTACGTCTATTGCAAACGCTGGTCGAGTAGACGGCGACGCTCTTTCGCCGTCATATCGCGAAACCCCCGAAGGGGGAGACCTGCCGTTGATTCAAATGCTTGCGCCGACTTCGCCCGATCAACGCATGGAAGCGATTGCCCGCAATGCGAAGGGATTTATTTATCTGGTTTCAGTGACGGGTGTGACAGGCGAACGCAGGGAAATTTCAAACGACCTTGGCGCGTTGATTGCGCGGGTGCGGACACATACCTCCGCGCCTGTGTGTGTGGGATTTGGCATTGGAACGCCTGAACAAGCCAAACAAATCGGCCAACTTGCGGACGGAGTCATTGTCGGCTCGGCGTGTGTGAAAAAGATTGGGGGGAGCCAAAACCCTGTAGAAACAGCGAAACAGTTTGCGGCGGAGTTTCGAGGCGCATTGCGATGAATCCAAATGCGTAGCCGTTAAGTGTCTTCGGAAATTCCCCCTTGACGCATCTGCTCGACCCGCATAGAATAGCGCCCAATATGCTTAAGTCCGCCCGCTGGTTTAGCTACTTTTATTTTTACGGTTTCCGGGATTCGGTTGCCGTTGGTGGCGCTTAAGTAGACAGAGAAAATAAATCTGTATGCAAAAAGAGCGAGGCCAGACGGTCTCGCTCTTTTATTTTATGTTGTAGGGGCAACCCTCGCGGTCGCCCTGGAATAGGAGAACACAACCATGCCCATCCGTGGAATTCGCGGCGCGACCACCGTCGCAGACGATCAACCTGACCTCATCCTGCAAGCCACGCGCGAACTGTTGGAGGAAATTTTGGAGGAGAACCCCAGCATGAGGCCTGAAGATGTCGGGAGCGCCATCTTCACTGTGACGGACGATCTCGCTTCGACCTTCCCGGCGCAGGCCGCGCGGCAAATGGGCTGGGGACTCGTCCCGATGCTTTGCGCGCGGGAAATTCCCGTCCCGAACAGCCTGCCGCGCGTAATCCGCGTGCTGGTTCATTGGAACACGGAAAGGCCGCAAAATGAAATCACGCATGTATATTTACGTGATGCGGTGAGACTGCGGCCCGATCTGGTTGCGGCTCAATGAGGAAGTAAAAACGTAAACATGTAGACACGTAAAAAGGTAAACAAGTAAACACGTAAAAAAGTAAACACGTAAAAAAGTAAACACGGAAACAAGGAAACATGTATACCTGTCTACTTGTGTACTTGTGTACCTGTCTACTCAACACAAGGAGAAATCACATGATGATCATTATGAAATCCAACGCCACGCCTCAGCAAGTGGAAGCGGTGATCGCCTCGGTGAAAGAGGCGGGGTTGAACGTCCATCTCTCGCAGGGAGTCGAGGCGACCATTATCGGCGCCATCGGCGAAACGCACAGCATTCCACTCGAACGCTTTGAAAGTTTGGATGGCGTGGATATCGTCCAGCGCATCACCCAGCCATATAAACTTGCATCGCGGCAGTTTCATCCAGAGAACACGATCCTCAACATTGACGGATTCACCGTCGGCGGTGACGAGATCACCGTTATTGCGGGACCGTGTTCAGTGGAGAGTCGCTCTCAGATCATCGAAACAGCCGTCGCTGTGAAAGAGGCGGGCGCGTCCGCGCTTCGTGGGGGAGTGTTCAAGCCGCGCACATCCCCATACTCGTTTCAGGGACTTGGCGAAGAAGGACTCGAATTGCTCGCCGAAGCCCGCGAGGTGACGGGACTGCCCATCGTCGTCGAAATCATGTCGCAGGTGCAGGTGGACTTGATGGTGAAGTACGTGGACGTGCTGCAAGTGGGCGCGCGGAACATGCAAAACTTCAATCTGTTGCGCGCCATCGGCGAGACTCGTACCGCGGTTTTGCTCAAACGCGGACTCTCCGCCACTATCGAAGAATTGCTCATGTCGGCTGAATATATTCTGGCGGGGGGAAACCAGCGCGTGATGTTGTGCGAGCGCGGCATCCGCACCTTTGAAACCGCAACTCGCAACACAACCGACATCAACGCCATCCCTGTTTTGAAAAATCTTACTCATTTGCCAGTCATCCTTGACCCCAGCCATTCCACCGGTCTCGCCGATTATGTCGCCGCGGTTGCGCGCGCGGGCGTCGCCGCTGGAGCCGATGGCCTCATCGTCGAAGTTCACCCCGACCCTGCAAAGGCTGTCTCCGATGGCAAGCAATCGCTCAAGCCCGAAGCCTTCGCCGCAATGGTCAAGCAGGTCGGCCAGATCGCGCAGATCATGGGACGAAGTCTCGCGGTGGCACAGGGCGAATACACAAAACAGGGATGGGCGTAGGGGCCGTAAACAGGTAAACAAGGAAACACGTAGACACGGAAAACCCGCCTACCTACCTGTCTACTTGTATACCTGTCTACTTGTATACCTGTCTACTTGTATACCTGTCTACTTTTCACCTCAATAACAGGAGAACAAACAACCATGATGATCATCATGCACCCAGGCGCGCCGCGCGAACAAATAGACGCAGTCATTGCCGAAGTTGAAAAACATAAACTATCCGCGCACCCCATCTTCGGCGTGGAACAAACCATCATCGGCGCAGTCGGTGACGGGCATTACGTCCTCAAAGAAGAATTCGAAGCCCTGCCAGGCGTGATGGAAGTGCAACGCATTTCCAAGCCGTACAAACTTGCCTCGCGTCAATTTCACGAGCAAGACTCGGTTTTCCAACTCGACGGCTTCAATGTCGGCGGCACCGAAGTTCCCATCATTGCTGGCCCATGCTCGGTTGAATCGCGTGAGCAAATTTTGGAAATCGCACAAGCCGTCAAAGAAGCAGGCGCAAACGCATTGCGCGGCGGCGTCTTCAAACCGCGCACATCGCCGTATGCCTTTCAAGGCCTCGGCGAAGAAGGTCTCGAATACATGGCCGAAGCCCGCGAAAAAACGGGCCTGCCCATCGTCGTCGAAGTGATGGCCGTCTCGCAGATCCCCATGATGGAAAAATACGTGGATGTCTTCCAACTCGGCGCGCGCAACATGCAAAACTTCAACCTGCTCCGCGCCATCGGCGAAACCCGCACACCTGTCCTCTTCAAACGCGGCATGTCCGCCACCATCGAAGAGATGCTGATGGCAAGCGAATACATTCTCAGCGGCGGCAACACGCGCGTCATCCTCTGCGAACGCGGCATCCGCACGTTTGAAACCGCCACGCGCAACACCACCGACATCAACGCCATTCCCGTTCTCAAAAAGTTAACCCATCTTCCTGTCATCATTGATCCGAGTCATTCCACGGGCGATTCGGCGTACGTCTCTGCAATTGCAAAAGCGGGCGTCGCGGCGGGCGCCGATGGCGTCATTGTCGAAGTGCATCACGATCCCGCCCACGCCATCTCCGATGGCAAGCAATCGCTCACCCCTGAGTCCTTTGCCAAAATGGTGAAGCAGGTTCGGGCGGTGGCAGAGGCGGTGGATCGTCGTCTGGTTGAGCAACATGAGCGAGTCTGACTTTAATCTCGCCGAGTCCAAAATCGCCATCATTGGATTGGGCCTGATGGGCGGCTCTATAGCGTTGGGTTTACATGGCAAATGCGCCGCGCTTTATGGGATCGACCCGCTTCCTTCCACGCTCGAGCTTGCTCTGTCCCAAAATATAGTGGACTACGCTGACAGTGATCCTGCCAACCTCCTCCCCGAAGTTGACCTTGTCATCCTCTCCGCTCCCGTCCCCGCAATTCTGACTCTGCTGGAGAAATTACCCGCGTTCACACCCAACCCCTGCATCGTCATGGACTTGGGCTCAACAAAGAAACAAATTGTCGAAGCCATGTCGCGCCTGCCCGAACGCTTCGACCCCATCGGCGGACATCCCATCTGCGGCAAGGAAAAACTCTCTCTCGCCAACGCCGAACGGACGCTGTATTACGCCGCTCCATTTTTATTGACCCCGCTCGAACGAACATCACCACGCGCCATCTCCGCCGCGAATCAAATCATCGAAGCCCTCGGCGCAAAATCGAAAATACTCGATGCCATCGAACACGACCGCATCCTCGCCGCTACAAGCCACTTGCCATTTTTAATTTCATCTGCGCTTTCATTAGCGACCCCGCAAGATGTCGCTCCGTTTATTGGCCCAGGCTTCAAATCCGTGAGCAGGCTTGCTGGAACACCTTCCTCCATGATGCTCGGCGTCCTGCAATCGAATCGAGAAAATGTTTTGAATGCCTTGCATGATCTACAAAAGCAATTGTCTGAAATCGAATCAACGCTAACTTCAGAGAACTTCTCACAACTCGAAACCATCCTGAACCAATCCTGCTCCAACTACCAGTCCCTCACTGGCAACTGATTACTGGTCACTGATTACTCTCTACTTTCCACCATGTCTCTCCAACCCTCCCTCCGCATTCATCCTTTATCCCACCCCCTCAACGCCACTATCCGAGTCCCTGGCTCCAAGTCACTGACCAATCGCGCTTTACTCATCGCGTCTCTCGCCAATGGAACAACACATATTTCCAACGCCTTGTTTTCAGACGATTCAAAATATTTTGCAAATGCGCTTAAGACCCTCGGCTTCGACGTTCAACTCAACGAAGCCAATCACACCATGACCGTCACAGGCCTCGGCGGAAAAATCCCTGCAACGAAAGCCGAACTCTTCATCGGCAACGCAGGCACCGCCGCAAGATTCCTCTCCGCATTTCTCACGCTCGGCAACGGTGAATATATCCTCGACGGCGAACCAAGAATGCGCGAACGCCCGATTGGGGATTTGGTTGATTCACTAACTCAACTTGGCGCAAACATTCAGCCAATCACGCACCACGCAACACGCAACACGATTTGCCCCCCCATCAAAATTATTGCCAACGGTTTGCGCGGTGGCAAAACAAAAATCGCGGGCGACATTTCAAGTCAATTCCTATCCGCCCTGCTGATGACCGCTCCTTACGCTCAAAACCCCATCGAAGTGGAACTCACCACCGACCTCAACTCCAAACCCTACGTGGACATGACCCTCTCCATCATGCAAGACTTCGGCGTCGAAGTCCAACGCAACGGCTATCACTCCTTCACTATTCCAGTCACTAATTACCAATTACCAATCTCCAATTACCCCATAGAAAGTGACGCCTCCGCCGCCTCCTACTTCTTCGCCGCCCCTGCCATCTGCGGCGGCACGGTCAAAGTGGAAAACATCACCTGCAAATCCATTCAAGGCGATATTGCTTTTCTTGATGTGTTGTCCAAAATGGGTTGTGTCGTAACCGAGGAAGGTAACTCGTTACTCGTAACTTGTAACTCGCAACCCAAAGGCTTGGACATCAATATGTGCGACATCCCCGACACCGCCCAAACCCTCGCCGCCATCGCCCCCTTTGCTGATTCCCCGACGAGAATCCACGGCATCGCCTCGGCGCGAGTCAAAGAGACAGACCGAGTCCATGCAACCTGCACCGAACTCGCCCGTCTCGGCGTCCGCGTGGAAGAGCATGAAGATGGAATGACCATCCATCCCGTAGAAAAGATGCGAGCGGCTGTCATCCAAACCTACAACGATCACCGCATGGCAATGGCCTTCTCCCTCATCGGTTTACGCTTTGATGGAGTCACCATCGAAAATCCAGCATGTGTATCAAAGACCTTTCCTAATTTCTTTGAAGTGCTCAAACAGTTATCGTAGACAAGGAAACAAGTAGACAGGTAAACACGGCAACCCGTTATCCGCTATCCGTTTCAAGAATCCGTTTGCCAAATCCGCGCATCCGTTATCATCCGTTGACCACATCCGCTGTCCGCTTCATAAATCCGCTTTGCAGCTTATATCTCACATCTCATGAATTCGACTTTTAACCCTACACCATCATCCTTCCACCTCGGCCTCATCGGCTATCCCCTCAGCCACTCCCTCTCGCCCAAAATCCACACCGCCGCCCTCAACGCCTGCAACCTGCAAGGCGACTATTCCCTGTTCCCCATCACACCCGATGACAAACAGGGATTGAAAGACTTACTCCATCGAATTTGCTCAAGAGGACTTCACGGCCTCAACGTCACCATCCCCCACAAACAAAACGTCATCGAATTCATGGATGAACTGACCGACACCGCCAAAGCCATTGGCGCAGTCAACACGATTTACCTTCGAGAAAACAAACTCATCGGCGACAATACCGATGCGCCAGGCTTTTTATCAGACCTGAAAAGATTTGTAGACAAGGAGACTGGTAAACAGGTACACAAGGAAACAAGTACACAAGAAAATAAGTCGGCATTGATTCTCGGCGCAGGCGGATCGGCAAGAGCCGTTGCGTATGCTTTGCTCAATGATGGCTGGAACGTCACCCTCGCCGCTCGCCGAATTGAGCAGGCACAAGAACTTGTCGACTCATTTCCCAATTACCAACCTCCCCTGAGCATAGCCGAAGGGTTACAAATTACTAATCTCCAATCTCTAATTCTCGCTTCTCGTCAACACCACTCCATTGGGAATGACGCCAAATATCGATTCCTCCCCTTTACCCGAAAACACAACCTTTGCACCTAACACCATAATCTATGATTTAGTCTACAATCCACGAGAAACCAAACTCGTATGGACTGCCAAACAACAAGGCTGTTCCGCCACCACAGGCCTCGGCATGTTAATCGAACAAGCCGCCCTCGCCTTTGAAATCTGGACAGGTCGCAACCCGCCGCGCGATGTCTTATACACTTCGGTGGTCGAGTAGCCCTGCATGTTCTTCGCAGGGCGTATCGAGACCACCACTTTATGGAGAACTCATGCTTAGATTTTTAACCGCTGGCGAATCCCACGGCCCCTCTCTAACCACCATTCTGGATGGAATCCCCGCTGGGCTTCCCCTCACTCCCGAAATTATCAACAAAGAATTGACTCGCCGCCAACAAGGCTACGGCTCAGGCGGACGCATGAAAATCGAAAAGGATACCGTGCAAATTCTCGGCGGCGTGATGACAGGCGAAACCACAGGCGCGCCCATCGCCATGCTCGTCCAAAACGATGACCATGTCAAATGGAAAGGCAAAGCCATCGAGCCGATGACCGCTCCCCGCCCAGGACACGCGGACTTAACAGGCGCGGTCAAATTCGGCTACAAAGATTTGCGTCCCGCTCTCGAACGCGCCTCCGCAAGAGAAACCACCATGCGCGTCGCCGCAGGCGCAGTGTGCAAGCATTTTCTGAATCAATTCGGAATCATCGTCGGCGGATACGTCGCCTCCATCGGCGAAGTGCAAACCGATTTTGGGGATATGCTCTACAAAGAACGCTTCATCCGCGCCGAGGAATCGGATGTGCGTTGCCCCATCGAAACCTCTGCCCAAAAGATGCGCGCTGAAATCGAAAAGACCATTCACGGCAAAAACACCCTTGGCGGCATCCTCGAAATCGTCGCGCTCAATGTCCCCGTCGGCCTCGGCTCCTTCACCCAATGGGACAAACGCCTCGAAGCCAAACTCGCCCACGCCATTATGTCAGTCCAGGCCATCAAAGGAGTCGAAGTCGGCGACGCCTTCGAAAACGCAAAACTGCTTGGAACACAAGCGCATGATGCGATGAGCCTCTCAACTCGTCACCCGTCACTCGTCACTCGTCACTCGAATCGCGCAGGCGGCACCGAAGGCGGAATCAGCAATGGACAGCCCATCGTCATCCGCGCCGCGATGAAACCGATCGCCACCACGCTTCTTCCCCAGCCGACAGTTGATCTTGCGTCAGGGACAGAATCTCCCACCAAATATGAGCGCTCCGACTTCTGCCCCGTTCCAAGAGCCGTTCCCATTCTCGAAGCCATGGTCGCCTTCGTCCTCGCTGATGCTCTCCTCGAAAAACTCGGCGGTGACTCGCTCAACGAAATGAAACCGCGCTTTGAAACCTTGCGCAAAGCCTCTCTTGAAGATTTGCCAATGGACAATATCCCGCATGTTTTTTGGGAATGAAAAAGTAAACACGGAAACAAGTAGACAAGTAAACACACCCCTTCATCCTTCATCTTTCATCCCTCATCCTTATGAACCTCTTCCTCTACGGCCCCCCAGGCACAGGCAAATCCACCATCGGCAAACTCCTTGCGCGGAGTCTCAACCTGCCCTTCATTGACCTCGACCGCGTCGTCGAAACAAACGCGGGCATGTCCATTCCGCAGATCATGGAACAGCACGGCGAAACTGCATTCCGTGATATGGAAACCAATGCCTTGAAGGAAACTGTAGGTCATGCTTCCAGCGTGACGAATCCTGGCGGGTTACAAACCCGCCCTACAGAATCAGTCATCGCCCTCGGCGGCGGTGCATTGCTCTGTGACGAAAACCGTACATTCGCAGAATCCAACGGCAAAGTTCTCCTGCTCATGGCAGAATTGCCGACCCTGCTCGAACGCCTGCAAAGCGAAGCGGGGAAACGTCCCTTATTGGCTGGCGATTTGAAATCAAAACTTACAGCCTTGCTTGAAAAACGCCGCGAACATTACAACTCCTTCGCATTGAAACTTCATGTGGATGGAAAATCCGCCGAACAAAACGCGCATCAGGCGCAAACCAAAATCGGTCGGCATCATCTTTCGGCAATGGGCGAATATGATGTTGTGGTGGGGCAAATTAAAAATTTGCCCTACGGAGATTTAATCGTCACCGACGAAAACGTGGCAAAACACCACCTCGAAAAATTCGCGGGGATAAAATCCATCATCCTCCCCGCAGGCGAAGAACATAAAAATCTCGAAACCATCTCACTCCTGTGGAAAGCCTTCCTCAAAAACGGCCTCGACCGCAAAAGCACAGTCATTGCCCTCGGCGGCGGCGTGATCGGTGACATGGCGGGCTTTGCCGCGTCCACCTACATGCGCGGAATTGATTGGATCGCCGTCCCGACAACCCTGCTTTCGATGGTGGATGCTTCACTCGGAGGCAAGACTGGCTTTGACCTGCCCGAAGGCAAGAACCTCATCGGCTCTTTTCATTCCCCGAAGCTGGTCATTGCAGACCCGAGCCTTTTGCTTACCCTGCCAGAGCGTGAACTCCGTTCGGGCATGGCGGAGGTGGTCAAGCATGGAATCATCTCTGACCCTGATTTATTTTCATTATGCAATCATGGTATGGATTGGGTAAAAAATAATCTGGAAGAAATCGTCAAACGCGCGATGGCGGTGAAGATTCAAATCATCGAAGAAGACCCGTACGAAAAAAGGATTCGCGCGAAGTTGAATCTCGGTCACACGGTCGGTCATGCGGTGGAACTTGTCAGTGGATTTAAACTGCGTCACGGCGAAGCGATTGCCATCGGCATGGCGGCTGAGGCGAGGTACTCTGCCAAAGTCGGGCTGGCAGGCGTCGGGTTGATGGAAGCGATTGAAGAGTCGCTCACGGCGCTGAGTCTGCCCATCCACATCCCCGAAGAAATGCCGCGCGAAGAAATCATCCGCGCCATGCGGGTGGATAAAAAGAAGAATGCCGAATCCATTCGTTTTGCCTTGCCTGTTGAGATTGGCAGGGTGGAACTGGTTGCGGTGCGCGTGGAAGATTTGGAAAGCGTGTTGGAGTGACTGTTCTTTGAAACCTGCCGCCCGATACACACTTTCACATCCGTCCATCGTATACTTTAATGAGAGATTATCTTTCTACAACGGAGGTGATCCATGCTGGATAATTGGCTCTATCGTGTTTGTGCAGGGCTGTTGGATGTGACGATTTGGGGCGGGGATTTTCTGGGCGCTGAAAATCTTCCAGAGAAGGGTCCCGCTGTGTTTGTGTCGAACCATGCCCGCGC
>JBBIUO010000021.1:0-6554 GCA_037440205.1 Chloroflexota bacterium | reverse complement strand
TTACCGTTGCGTTTGCACCCGTGGGTGATCGCGGACATGCTCGAATGGGATAAAGCCGCCGCCTATCTGAATATGGATTTTGTCGAGCCGCAGTTGCATATTCCGCCGCCGCTGGACATGGTGGTGGCGCGCGCGATTTCCCAGGTTTCCGTTCGTCTTCTCCGCAATATGGATTCCGTTCCCGTCTGGCACGGTACGCAGGCGGCTGAGACCTACCAAATCAGCCTGGATTATCTGTTGCGCGGAAGAAACCTGCTGATCTTTCCAGAGGATCCATTACAGCCTTATGACGAGCATTGCGCGATGCGCCCATTCCTGAAGAGTTTCTCCCGCCTGGGCGAGTTGTATTTTGAGCGCGCGCATGAGACCCTGCGGTTTTACCCGTTGACCGTGCATCCGGGCCTGCGCCAGGTGGTATTGGGCAAGCCGATCGCATTCAACCCGATCAATCACCCGGTCAATGAACGAAACCGCATCAAGAGCGTCATGGAGTCTGTGATCCGCGGCACGTACATCGAAATGACCCTGAAAGGCTATGCGGGCATTCCATTGCCCCATTAATTATTCAGCACACAGTACGGACAACACGAGGCGATATGAAAATTTTGCTTTTGCACGGCCCCAACTTGAATCTGCTCGGCACGCGCGAGCCTGAGGTTTATGGCCCGATGACTCTCGATGACATCAACAACAAAATGATCGCGCTCGGAAAAGAACTTGGCGCGGAGATAACCTGCCTGCAATCGAATCACGAAGGCGCGTTGATCGATGCCTTGCACGATGCGCGCGTGTGGGCGAACGGCGTGGTCTTCAACCCTGGCGGTTACACTCACACCTCGGTTGCATTGCGCGACGCGATCTCCGCGATTCAAATTCCTGTCATCGAAGTGCATCTTTCCAACGTGTATGCGCGTGAAGAGTTTCGGCATGTCTCGTTTGTGTCTGCGGTGTGCAAAGGCAAGGTGACGGGCTTCGGCTGGCGTTCGTATGAATTGGGTTTGCGCGGCCTCGTTGATATAATCAAAGGGTGAACACTCAAATCATCCCAACAACCGAACCTTTCTTTTTTCCGGGCGGGCGCACAGGCATTTTGCTGACTCATGGCTTCACGGGCGCGCCCAAGGAAATGCGCTGGATGGGGGAATATCTCAACGGGCAGGGACTCACCTGTTTGGGGATTCGACTCAATGGACATGCGACGACCCCCGAAGATATGCGCCGTTCAAACTGGACCGATTGGACTGCTTCTGTTGAAGATGGTTTTCATCTCCTCTCCGGCAGTGTGGACCGCATCTTCCTCGTGGGGCTTTCGATGGGCGGGGTGTTGTCGTTGTTGATGTCCACGCGGCTTGGGGAGCGTGTGGCGGGCGTGGTGGCAAAGTCCACGCCGTATCAATTGCCGAACGATCATCCCTTGTGGGTGTTGAAGTTGTACAGCCTGTTCGTTCGGGATTCTCCAAAATCGAAGGAAGTGCCTGGCGCTTCGTGGTTTGACAAAGCCGCCTTTGCCGGGCATATTTCCTACCCCAAAAACCCCATGCGTTCGGTGGTGCAGTTGAAATTGTTGTTGAATGAAATGCAGGCCGCATTGCCGAGGGTGGACAAGCCTGTGCTGTTGATCCACTCCAAAGATGACCCGTACGTGCTGCCTGAAAACATGGAGAAGATTTACGCGGGGCTGGTGAATGCCCGAGACAAGACCAAAGTCTATGTGACAGGATCAGGCCACGTCGTCACGCGTGATGCGGCTCGTCATCAGGTATTTGAATTGGCGCGGGATTTTATCAAACGCAACAGTTAATGTCATTGCGAGTCTTCGAGAAGCAATCTCCTCGTTGAGTTGGGGATTGCTTCGTCGCACACCGTCCTGGTGGTCGGTGCCAGGGACGAACGCTCCTCGCAATGACATGGTGTGAGGAAACTTGAATCGAAATCTTTTTTTCATCGCGATTGCCCTTTTGCTGTGGGGACTTGGCGAGGGGATGTTTTTCAACTTCGTGCCGATCCGTTTGGAGAATGAATTCCTGCTGGATAAACAGCAGGTGGGGTTTGCGCTGGGCGCGTTCGGATTTTTTATGGCGATCACGCACATCCCCGGTGGGCATCTCGCAGACCGAATTGGCAGGCGTCCGCTGTTGATTACGGCCTGGCTGTTCGGCGTGATTTCCACGCTGATGATGGGCGTTGCAAAATCCCTGCCTGTTTATCTGGTGGGGTTGTTCGCGTATGGCATAACGGCTTTTGTGGCTTCGCCGTTGGGAAGTTATGTCACTGCGGCGCGCGGAAAATGGGAGGTGGGCACGGCGCTCTCGCTCACCACGGCCACCTTCAACCTGGGCATGTCGCTTGGGCCGGTGACGGGCGGTTGGATCGCCGAGCATTATGGCATGAATTCAAGTTATCTTGCGGCATTCGGGACGTTCGTGATCTCGACCCTGTTTGTGATTTTCATCGAGGCCCAGCCGATTGACCGGCACGATCCCGCCGCGCCGCCGACGAACTTGTGGAATAACACGCGCTTCCTTAACTTTGTGGCGATCTTTGCTTTTGCCGTTTTTGCCATGTACCTCGCCCAGCCGCTTACGCCGAATTTCCTTAAAGGCGTGCGCGGACTCACCTTGAGCGAAACGGGCTGGGTCTTTTCTGCGGGCGCGTTGGGAAATTCACTGCTGGCCATGTTCTTCAGCCGTTTCAATCCGCGCCGCGGATTTTTATTTGCCCAGATGCTGGTTGCCCTGTTCGCGCTGTTGATCTGGCAGGGAGCGGGATTGCCGGTCTTCATGCTCGGGTATTTTCTGTTGGGAGGGTTCCGCGCGGCGCGTCCGATGGCGATGGCGCAGGCGCGCAGTCTGGTGCATGATTCGCAGATGGGACTGGCATACGGCACAATGGAAACTGTTGGCTCGATTATTTTCATCATTGCCCCGCCGATCGCGGGCTTCATCTTCGAGCGTGACCCGTTTTTTGTGTATCCATTGGCAATTGGCTTGATTATCGTTTCAATTGTCGTCAGTTATTTCTTCTCCCCGCGTCCTGCGCAACCTGAAACTCGTAACTCGTAACTTGCAACTCGTAACTCGAAAGGTTTGCTCATGCTCGAAATCATCTCCTTCACCCTCGGCCCCGCACAGACCAACGCCTACCTCGTCGCTGATCCCGAAACAAAAGAAGCCGTCGTCATTGACCCTTCGTGGGATGGACACATCATCCTCAAAGCGGCGCAGGATCGCGGCTGGCGGATCGGTCATCTCTGGTACACGCACGCGCACTTCGACCACATCGGCGGCGCGGCGGCCATTGCCGATGCGTTGAATCCGCTTCCCCTTGTCGCGCTTCACCCCGACGATCATGTGTTGTGGCGCGCGGGAGGCGGAGCCAGACTCTTCGGCTTCGATATTGATCCAGGCCCCGAACCAACGATTGATTTTGTGCAGGGTATGAAACTCAAACTTGGCTCGAACGAATTTGAAGTCCGTTACACGCCGGGGCATACCCGCGGACATTGCGTGTTGTATGTCGAAAAAGAAAAAATATGTTTTTGCGGCGACCTGATTTTCAACGGAAGTGTAGGCCGAACCGATTTACCCGGCGGCGATTGGAATACGCTCGAGAACAGCATTCGCACACAGATTTTTACCATGCCCGATGAAACCCGCCTGCTTTCCGGTCACGGCCCGGAGACAACGGTGGGACATGAAAAGCAGTACAATCCGTTTGTTGGGAATTAAGCAAGCCATGTTACATGTTCTGTTATCTCTTTGTCTACCTGTATACTTGTGTACCTGTGTACTTTCCCGGAGGGAAGAATGAAACACGCAATCAGCATCAGCCTCGGAAGTTCGAAGCGCGATAAAAGCGTGAAGGTCAATCTCAACGGTGTTGAAATTTTCGTCGAGCGCATCGGCACAGATGGCGACATCGAAAAGGCGCGCCGGATGTACCTGGATTTGGATGGAAAGGTGGATGCCTTCGGCGTGGGCGGCGTGGATTTGTATCTGCGCCTCGACCAGAAGGAATATCCGCTTCATGCCGCCCTGAAACTTGTTTCTGGCGTCAGGCAGACTCCACTCTGCGACGGGCGTGGACTCAAGCACACCCTTGAGCGTCGCGTGTTTCAACTGGTGAAATCCCAGAATGGGGCAAAGCCGCAACCGGGAGAGATTCGTTTCAAACAGGCGTTCATCCCCGTCGCGGTGGATCGGCTTGGGTTGGCCGAAGCAGTTGCAGAGGTCAGCGAAAGAATCGTCTCCGGGGATTTGATGGTCGCGTTGGGAGTTCCAATCCCGTTGTATGGAATCCCCGCCTTCAAGCGCGTCGCGCGGATCATGCTCCCCATCGTCAGTTACTTTCCGATGAGCATGATCTTTTACGGTAGCGACGGCGCGGAACACGAGCCAAAATATGTGAAATATTTCGAGGAATCCGATTTGATCGCGGGCGACTTTTTGTTCATGCGAAAATACATGCCAAAGAATTTATCTGGCAAAACGATTGTCACCAACACGACGACGGAAGATAATATTGCCCTGCTCAAAGAGCGCGGCGTGAAGCGGGTCATCACCACCACGCCGAGATACGAAGGCCGTTCCTTCGGCACCAACACCACCGAAGCCATGCTCACCGCCTATGCTGGCAAGGGGCGCAGGTTGAGCGACGATGAATTGAATGAGTTGATTGATGAGTTGGGGTTGAAACCTGATGTGATTCTGTTAAATTGACGATGGACAACAGACGACAGACGATGGTCAATTGTCCATCGTCTGTCGTCTGTTTTTAACTGAGTACTGCATCCAAATACTTCAACCCCGAACCCGTATTGAACATAACAATGCGCTCATCGGGTTTTACCCACTTTTGCTTCACCAGTTCTTCCAGTGCGGCGAGGCAGGCGGCGCCTTCGGGGGCGGCGAAGATGCCCTCCATGGCGGCGAGTTTCTTCTGGGCATCGAGCAATGACTCGTCGCTGACGGCAACCGCCGTGCCGTTGCTTTCGCGGATGTTCGCAAGGATGAGTCTATCGGCGAAGCTCTTCGGCACTCGCAGGCCGGATGCCACCGTCTGTGCGCCCAGCCAAAAGTCACAGAAGGAGGCGCCTGCGTGAAAGGCTTTTGGGATGGGCGCACATCCTTCCGCCTGTACCGAAACCATGCGCGGACGTTTCACATCCGCAAGCCAGCCCAAGGCTTCCATCTCGGCAAAGGCTTTCCACATGCCCACGAGTCCCGTGCCGCCGCCGGTGGGGTAGAGGATCACATCGGGCAGAGTCCAATTGAAGGCTTCGGCGAGTTCATAGCCCATGATCTTTTTGCCTTCGGCGCGGTACGGTTCCTTGAAGGTGGAAACGTCGAACCAGCCTTCTTCGCGCGCTTTTACGCCGGCCATGCCGGCGGCGTCGCTGATGAGACCTTCCACGAGAACCACTTCCGCGCCTGCAATGCGGCTTTCCTGAATGTTCGCGTTGGGCGTATCTTTGGGCATGTAGATCAAGGCCCGCAAGCCGGCGCGCGCGGCATAGGCGGCCATGGCTCCGCCCGCGTTGCCGGCGGTGGGGATGATGACCTTTTTTATGCCCAATTCCTTTGCCCTCGAAACTGCGGCACACAACCCGCGCGCCTTGAAGGAGCCGGTTGGGTTGTTGCTTTCGTCTTTGACAAAAAGGTTGGAAAGGCCGAGTTCGTTTCCGACGCGGGGAATTTTTAATAACGGTGTGTCGCCTTCCCCAAGCGTGACGATGTTTTCAAGGTCCTGCACGGGGAGCATTTCATGCCAGCGCCACATGCCTTTGGAACGCGCATGAATCTCATCGCGATCCACCTCCCTGCGGGCGGCATCCAGGTCGTAATTTGAAACAAGGGTGGATTGGCAATCCGGGCAAAAGGTAAGAATTTCTTTGGCGGAAAAGGATCTTCCACAATCCGAACAAGTCAGATCGGTGAGATAAGATGTTTTCACGATATTCAACCTGTAAAAAATTATTTTTGGTTCGGCGAAGGGACGAACGCCTCCACTCGTGCCCATAGCTCGCGGATGTTGATCGGCTTGGACATGTATACGTCACAACCGGCGGAGAGCGCTTTCTCGGCGTCGCCTTTAAGCGCATTGGCCGTGACGGCGATGATCGGTACGTAACTGAGTTGTTTCTTTGCCGCGCTACTTCGAATGCGGCGCGCCACTTCATAACCATCAATATCCGGCAGGTTGATATCCAGCAGGATTAAGTCCACATCCTCCCTTTCCGCCTTGCTCACGCCGTCGAGCCCGGTCAGGGCGCCCAAAAGTGTGTATCCACGCGACTCGAGCGCCCGTTTCACAAGCATCAGGTTATCCGGATTGTCTTCAATGTACAAAACGTTGCTTCCCATTTGATCTGTCTCCTTTACGCTCCGTTTTTATCTTCGATAACGTTGATCACTTTGTCCACGAATTTACGGGTGGGCAATGAACCTTTTTGATAAACGGCCTCGATGTGCCCGTTGAGACGTCTGCGTTCCTCGGCGGTGATATCTTTTGCGCTCACAACCACAACGGGGATTTCCTTTGTGCGCGGGTCGAGT
>JBBIUO010000020.1:0-20112 GCA_037440205.1 Chloroflexota bacterium | reverse complement strand
TGACGGCGAGATCGGCATATCGCTGGCGGGCGCGCAGTTCAGGCGATTCGAGTGCGGCATAGCGGATGACCGAGCCATCCTCCTGGGTCACGTCTTTGTCGGCGGGGAGAGGAGTCACAGATTTGGCGAGCAGTTTGAAGTCATGGACGTGAAGCGACGCCTCGCCCGTTTTGGTGCGGAACATCACTCCCGAAGCCTGAATAAAATCGCCGAGATCGAACATCTTGTTGAAAAGATCCAAACGTTCCTTGCCCAGTTCATTACTGCGGAAGAACAACTGAACCTTCCCATCGCCGTCCTCGATGTGGGCAAAGGATACCTTGCCCATCGCGCGGCTGGCGCGGATGCGTCCCGCAAGGGTGGCTTTGATTTCAGGCATCGAATCAGGGGAAGCGCTTTTTTCCGCGGCTTCGAATTCAGCGATGACCTGCGCGCTGGTGTGCGTCCGCGCGGCGCGGGTGGGATACGGATCGATCCCCTCGGCGCGGAGTTCTTTGATCTTTTGCAAACGGATTTTTTCAAGCGAGGAATATTCTGCCATGATCTTTTCAATCTTCTTTTCTCAATTTTTCGGGGGTACAAAAAAGCCCCGCGTTGATAGCACGCGGGGCCGGGAGGTCGCGCGCCGAATCAACCGACCTTGACGATCTTCACGTTGTAGGTGCCGCCGGGAGTTTCCACTTTTACGATGTCGCCCAGCTTGTGATTCAAAATGGCTTTGCCGATCGGCGATTCGTTCGAGATTTTGCCCTCGCGCGGGTTGGCTTCCGCCGCGCCGACGATGGTAAAGGTCTCGGCCTCGAAGTTGCCCTCTTTGATCGTCACCTTCGAACCGACGTGAATGACATCGTTCTTCTTATTCCTGCCGTTGTTATCTTCGATAATGTTGGCCGTGGCAAGCAGGACTTCAAGTTCCTGAATGCGGCCCTCTACAAACGCCTGTTCATTCTTGGCGGCTTCATATTCGGCATTTTCGATCAGTTCCCCGCCTTCCATAGCCTCGTGCAAGCGGTCGGCTACTTCCTGACGTTTGGCTGTGCGCAAGTGGTCGAGTTCCTCTTGAAGCTTTTGAAAGCCCTCTTTGGTAAGGAAATTGCTTGTTGGCATGGTATTGTCCTGCTAATAGAATTTTGCACCCCTCGAAAGGGATGCAAGCGATTAAAAATTTCCGGTGGTATGGTCCGGAAAATCGTCATTACTATATCATGATTCAAAATGGGTTTCAAGCCCTGAAAACTTACAAACGATCGGCTACTCAATCGTCCAAAGGCGGATCCCGTTATTTTCCGACCAATACCGGTAGATTTGCCCGCGCATGGATTCGGGACTCTCGAACAGGGTGGAAAACTGGGATTTGTAGGCGAGGATCGCTTCCTGCCATGACCGCAGGCCTGCTTCGGTTATTCTGTGGGCATTTTCCTTCATCCCGGCAGTTTTCGGGGCAAAATCCTGCGGGTGGTTGAACAGGTAGGGGATATCCACATCGTAAAGCAGGGGGCGCTGGAGCATTTCCACGGCGCGGCGCACAAGGACATGGTCAAGGTGGGCACCCAGCCCAAGTTGGCAGACCAGTTGATCGGTCGGTTTGAGGCGGGCGGAAATCGCTTCGGCAATTTGGGCGGTCAAGTCCCCGTCATCTTCATGCGGGGGAATAAAGACGCTCGAGTAAAGCCAGTCGCCGTTTTTCCCGCGCCTGTAAATGCAATCCAAAAAGTCGAAGTGAACGATTTTTGCGCCAAGGATGCCGGCGGCATTCACATCCTCCGCGCGGCGGGCGGCGATCAACTCGTTTGTGTCCATCATCCCCCACTGATAGTGAATGACCTGCGCAAACGGCGAAAGTTGGTTGGGCGGCGGGAAGCCGCAGAGGATGGTCCAGATTTCGACATCCATGCCCGCGCGCACCTGGTCATGGATCAGACCGCCGGCGGAGAGGGCGGCATCGTCAAGGTGAGGAGAGAGATATATCCAACGCATCGGGCATTTTTACCACAAAATCGCAATGCAGTTATAATGTGCCGTAATGTAAACTTGGCGCACGCAACGGGCAGGTATTGCAGTTATTTTCCCTGCCGGTTATAAGAGGTCAAATGCAGGAAAGACGCAAGGAACAACGCAAGAATTTGATGGCCTACACACAGGTCTTTAACCTGAATGGCGGCCAGTTGCTCGGTTATCTGGGGGATTTGAATTTGCACGGGGCAATGGTGATCTGTGAAAAATCCATGGTGGAAAACACGGAACTCTCGCTGGCAATTGAACTGCCCGAATTGCCCAACACCACCATGACGCGCATCTCCATTCCCGCGCGCGTGGTGTGGTGCCAGCAGGATATCAGCCCGGAATATTTCAACGTGGGATTTGAATTCAAACACGTGACATCCAGCCAGAAGACCGTCATCGAAGCGATCATGGCAAATTACGAGTTCCGCCGCGACCTTCCCAGTTACCTCACCCGGCCTGTGCCGGGCAAATAACCAGATGGATTTATCCGACAGCCGCCCGCTTCACGACAGGCGGCTGTTATTTTTATGCTACACTCTGACCATGCCAAAAGCAAAGACGATTTTTTTTACCGCCCCGGGAAAAATCGAAATCAGGGAAACGGTTCTTCCTCCATTGAAAGAGGACGAGGTTCTCGTGGAAACCGTTTGCTCCGCCATCAGCGCGGGGAGCGAGATGCTGGTGTATCGCGGGCAATTTCCACACCTCGTTGATTCACATGATGCGGTCAGCAGTGATTTGAAATATCCACTGGCGTACGGGTATGCGTGTGTGGGGCGCATCAGAGAGACAGGTAAACAAGTAGACAAGTCATTTCAAGACCGGCTTGTATTTGCATTTCAGCCGCATACTTCCTGCTTCATCGCTCATCCTTCAAACTTGATTCCAATTCCCGATTCACTCTCCGCACAAAATGCCTGCTTTCTCCCAAACATGGAGACGGCGGTCAATTTTGTGCAGGATGGCGCGCCGATTTTGGGCGAGCGAGTTTTGGTTCTGGGACAGGGCGTGGTGGGGTTGTTGACGGCTTCGCTATTAAGCGAATTTCCGCTGGATACATTGATCACAGCCGATCATTTTGAACTGCGACGCGCGACATCCAAAACGATAAGCGGAGTTCAGTCGTTTGATTCGGGTCGAGGGACCCAATTAAAAGACTCGTTTGCCTACGCGCAGAAAAAATTCGACCTGACCTTTGAATTAAGCGGCTCCCCCTCCGCTTTGAATGAGGCCATTGAATTAACTGCGTTCAGCGGACGGATCGTCGTCGGTTCGTGGTATGGGCAAAAACGAGCAGAGATCAACCTCGGGGGTTCGTTCCATCGCTCGCGCATCAAATTGATTTCGTCGCAGGTCAGCACGATTTCGCCGGAGTTGAGCGGGCGATGGGACAAGTCCCGCCGCTTCGAGGTGGCGTGGAAGGCGTTGGAAAGAATCAAACCAGAGAAGTGGATTACACATCGTTTCCCGCTGGAAGAAGCAGGCAAAGCGTATCAATTGCTGGATCAAAATCCACAAGAAACGATTCAGGTTTTGTTCGATTATTCAAAATGAAGGTCAACCACGCCATCCTTGAATCCTGAAACTTGAAAGCTGTAACCGGAGAATAACATGTACACACTTGGAGTGCGGCGCGAATTCATTGCACGTCATTTTTTGATCGGCGGAGATTGGGGAGTGGAGAATTTTCCCAACTCACATCATTACATCCTTGAACTGCAGCTCAAAGGCAGTGACCTTGACCAGCATGGCTATCTTGTGGACATTGTGGATGTGGAAAAGCATCTCGATGAAGTGGTCGGTTACTACAAAGAACAAATGCTAAATGAAAAGCCCGAGTTCGCGGGATTGAATCCGTCCATTGAACATTTCGCCAGGATTCTGGCAACGACGTTGAATGAAAGAATCAAAGCCAGAAACATCTCCAAGTTAAAAGTGGTGTTGTGGGAAAATGAGAATGCGTGGGCGGCGTATTCGGTTGAAAGGTTTACAAGTTCAACGTTGAAGGTTTAAACCTTTCAACTTTCAACCTTCAACATGAAACTTGGCCTCGTCATCTACGGCTCGCTCGATACGCTTAGCGGCGGATACATGTACGACCGCCTGCTGGTGGACTATTTGCGCGGGCGGGGGGATTCAGTGGAGATCATTTCGCTTCCCTGGCGAAATTACGCCGCGCACCTGACAGACAACTTCACATTCAAATTGCCGTCAAACCTCGATATTTTGATTCAGGATGAATTGAATCATCCTTCGCTAATCGCCGCGAATCGCAGGCCGCATCCGTATCCCATCATTTCACTCGTTCATCATTTGCGTTGCTCGGAATTGCGCCCCAAATGGCAGAATGATTTTTATCGCATCGTCGAAAAGAAATACCTGCAAAGCGTGGATGGATTCATTTTCAATTCAGGGACAACAAAGAGAGTAGTGAATAGAGTATTAGAGAATAGTAAACCAAATGTGGTTGCCTTTCCGCCGACGGACAGATTTGGGGATGCGATTTCTGAAGAAGAGATCAGAGAAAGAGGAAAGAGGAAAGAATTCAAAATTCTCTTTCTTGGCAACCTCATCGAGCGGAAGGGCTTGCGCACACTGCTGGAGGCGCTCCTCATCCTTCACGCGGAGCGTTCATCATTCATCCTTGACGCGGTCGGGTCACTAACCATAGAACCCGCCTACGCCAAACGAATGCAGGATTTTGTAACTGCCAACAATCTCTCGTCACTCGTCACGTTTCACTCGTCACTGAATCACGAGCCGCTTATCGAAAAACTCAAAAATGCCCACGTCCTCGTCGTCCCATCGAGTTATGAAGGCTTCGGCATTGTCTATCTCGAAGGGATGGGCTTTGGTCTGCCCGCCATCGGCACGACGGCTGGCGCGGCGGGAGAGATCATCGAGGATGGGATTAGTGGATTCCTGATTCAGCCGGGAAACTCTCAATTGCTGGCAACCAGATTACAGGTCATGAACGAGAAGCGCGATCTCCTCTTCCAAATGAGTCTTGCGGCGCGGAGTCGCTATCTTGCCCAGCCGAAATGGAATCAGACCGCGAATCAAATTCGTGAATTTCTGCTTTCGTTTTTATGAGGAACGGCTGAAACGTTTGGGGGAGAAAGTCCGTAACGCATGGCGCGAAAACGCGGGCATTTGTTCGACACGTTTTACGGCGTCGTGTCGCCGCTCGGCGCGCTGGGATATTCCGATGAAGAAGAACGGCTCATGCGCGAAGCGATTGCAAATTACGTGCTGGCGCAGGTGGGCAAACCGTACAATCTTAATTTTCTAAACCCCGAAACCGAGGAGGCTTTTTATTGCAGTCAACTCGCGTACAAGGCATATCAAACCATCGGCATCAACTTGAACACGGGGCTCGCCATGGAGCAGTTGCCCGGCACGAATCAAATCATTTACCCGCAGGAAATCCGGGACGGGTTTTCGCACCGGCAATCGCAGCTGCAATTCATTTCAACCCCGGCATAATCCCCTGCGGCACAGGGGATTTTTCTTATGTGATATAGTTCCCGCCATGAGACGATTCATCGGCATCCTCCTCATTGCCATCTCCGCCGCATCATTTGGGACACTCGCCATCTTTGGAAGATTCGCCTACAACGACGGGATGAATATCTACACCCTCCTCTTTTTGCGATTTGGAATTTCCGCCTCTTTCATGACCGTGATCCTGTTCCTGCGCAAGGAGCATTTTCCACGCGGACGGATTCTCGCCCAACTCATCGGCATGGGCGCGCTGGGATATGTCGGTCAATCGTTCATGTATCTCACCGCCATCAAATACGCCTCGGCAGGATTGGTTGCGTTGCTTCTTTATCTTTATCCATTCTTCGTCGCCGTCCTCTCGATGATCTTCCTGCGCGAAAAACTGACGCGGGTCAAAGTCACCGCACTGATCCTTGCGCTCTTCGGTGCGGCTCTCACCGTCGGCCCCGTCAGCGGGCAACTCATCGGCGCGTTGATGGCAATCACCGCCGCCTTGATCTATTCCATTTACATCATCGTTGGCACAGGCGTGATGAAGCATGTCACCGCTATTCAATCCTCCACCGTGATCTTTGCCTCGGCTGGAGCGGTCTACGGCCTGCTGACCCTCGTCAACGGAGCGCATTTTCCTGCGAGCAGTTCCGGTTGGCTTACGATATTGGGAATCACCGTTGTCGCAACCATCATCCCTGTCACTACATTTCTTGCAGGGCTTGAGCGAATCGGTCCGACCAATGCCGCCATGCTCTCCACGCTGGAGCCTGTTGTCACCGTTCTGCTCGCTGCGTGGTTCTTCGGCGACAGACTCATGCCCATCGTCCTGCTCGGCGGCGGGTTGATTTTGGTGGCGGTCGTTTTGCTGACGAGGGCGGAACTGGGAAATGTCGCTGAAAGCCAGCCGTCCATTTGAATCCAAGATTGCTCCCTGCGCCGTCCCCGGCGCAGGAATTCTCCTAGCAAGGCGCCGCCGGGGACTGCGGCTTGAGCCTAACGAAAGCCATCCATCCATTTGATTTTATAAGGAAAAAAACCAATGAACTTTATCGGTGAGGCCGCAGGACTTGCGACCTCTTTCTTCTTCGCCATGACGGCGATCATCTTCACAAAAACGGGACACATGATCGGTTCGCAAGTCACCAACCGGATGCGGTTGTTATTTGCATTGATCTATCTCATCATTCTCAATTTCGTTCTCTTCCACGAGCCTTTTCCTTTTTCAGCAGATTCCTCGCGCTGGATGTGGTTGAGCCTTTCGGGTGTCATCGGGCTTGCGCTGGGCGACTCCTTCCTGTTTCAATCGCTTGTGTCGGTGGGGACACGCCTCGGCAGTTTGTTGTTGAGTCTGGCTCCGATCTTCGGCTCGATCATCGCGTGGATATTTTTCGGCGAAACGCTCACGGCCCTGCAAATCATCGGCATCGTCCTTGCCTTGAGTGGAATCGGCTGGGTGGTCATGTCACACGAGGAACCCGCCGATACCCCGCATGGACACACGCGCCGGGGCGTGATCTTCGGTGTGCTGGCCGGGCTGGGTCAGGCAATTGGGCTTGTCCTTTCCAAGCAGGCAATGGCGGGAAGTTTCTCCCCGTTTCAGGCAAATGCCATCCGCATGTTGGCGGCGGCGATTTTCGTCTGGGTGTGGGCGGCCATTTCGGGAAAGGCAGGCGCAACGGTCACAGCGATTCGCCAACAGCCAAAATCGTTGGGATACCTCGCGCTCGGCGCTTTGGTCGGGCCAGTGCTGGGCGTCTCATCCTCCCTGCTGGCGGTGCAACATGCCGAGGTGGGAGTCGCCAGCACGCTGATGGCGCTCCCGCCGGTGATCGTTTTGCCGATCAGTTACTTCGTCTTCAAGGAAAAGGTCGGCTGGCAGGGTGTGGCAGGGACTTTGCTCGCCATCCTCGGAGTAGCGGTGTTGTTTCTGGCGTGATGTGTCCACTGGTTGGTCACGTTTCAAACGCAATCAAAAAAGAGGGGCAGTAATTGGTGATAGAATCAGACCATACCGAACTGGAGCCGCTTCATCCCCTTATTACAGGATGGCAGGTATGAACGAAAAAAACAAAAGAAAACTTACAGAAAGGGAAATTGACGAGATCGTCATCGCCCAGGCTGACGATGATTCCGCGTGGGAAAAGCCCGTCCGCGTTCACAAGGCAAAACCCGCTTCGCTTTCCATACCGCCGGAACTTGCCGCGCGCGCCGCTTTTCTTGCCCGAGTGCATCGCACCAGGAATATGGAAGAATGGTTGAGACAGGTTATCGAAGAACGCATTGAATTGGAAGAGACCGCTTTCATGGGCGTCAAACAGGATTTGACAGGCAAGGTTGCATAGCAAAACAGACGGCGAGCAACTCGCCGTTTTTTCACCCCCCTTAAGCAGCCATTAAATTCATCAGCGTTCATCTGTGGATCATTAAGGACAAAATGAACTTCTCACAATTTCACCTCGACCCCCGCCTCATGCAGGGAATCCAAAAGGCAGGCTACGACACGGCCACGCCGATTCAAGAAGCCGCCATCCCCGCCGCCCTGCGCGGACGGGATATCATCGGCACCGCGCAAACCGGCACAGGCAAGACCGCCGCGTTTGTTTTGCCCATTCTCAACAAACTGCTCAACGGTCAACGCAACGCCGCGCGTGCTTTGATCGTCACGCCAACGCGCGAACTGGCGGAGCAGATCAACGACGTGATCAAAACCCTGTCAGCGGGGACAAGGCTGAAGAGCGCAACCATTTACGGCGGAGTCGGAGCCGCGCCCCAAATCCAGACATTGCGCAACGGAGCGGAAATCCTTGTGGCCTGCCCGGGCCGTCTGCTGGATTTAATCGCCCAAGGCCACGCGAAAATGAATCACATCGAAATCCTCGTGCTGGATGAAGCCGATAGGATGTTCGACATGGGCTTCCTGCCCGATGTGCGCCGCATCGTGAAGGCTGTTCCCGAAAAACGACAAACCATGTTGTTCTCCGCCACCTTCCCGCCCGATGTGGAACTGCTCGCGCAACAAGCGCTCACGCATCCGCAAAAGATTGCGATGGGTATTATCAAGCCCGCGCACACCGTTGCGCACGCGCTGTATCCCGTCGCGCCGCATCTCAAATCCGCGCTGTTGATCGAATTGCTCAAACGCACCGACACGAATTCCGTTTTGGTTTTCACGCGCACAAAATATCGCGCGCAAAAAGTGGCAACGCAAATTCACAAGGCTGGCTTCAAGGTCACAAGTTTGCATGGCGATAGATCGCAGGGGCAACGCCAGGCCGCACTCAAAGGATTCAAAAGCGGGCATCACGACATCATGGTCGCCACCGACATCGCCGCGCGCGGGCTCGACATCGAAACCATTTCGCACGTCATCAACTACGACATGCCCGACACCGCCGACGCATACATCCACCGCATCGGGCGTACAGGTCGCGCACAACGCACAGGCGATGCGTTCACATTGGTCACGCCCGAAGATAACGATATGATTCGGACTCTCGAACGCATCATGGGAAGTCCGCTCAAACGCGAGACTCTCGAAGGATTCGATTACGCGCGTCCCGCCCCGCCGAGAACTGATTCTGCTTCGAGAGGCAGGGGCGCTCCCCGAAACGACTCCTCCCGCCGCCCCCCGCGTCCATCCACATTGACGAGTTATTCCAAAAACAGACTCGCGCCGAGAAAGAAGTAATCAGTGAGCAATGTTCTGTGAAAGGAGATCATCATGCCCGAATCAGAATCCGAAAGACTCAAGCGCCTGAAGGAAAAGCAGATCCGCGCCCGTGACCCGCTGGAGAAGGAACGCAAATTCCAGCACAGTTCCGCGCTCAAGGAAAAACGGATGCAGAAACCCATTTCACTCCGCGAAGATTGGCGCAAGGCTCCCTACGTCATAAAAGCCCCATTGTATGGATTAATCATCGGCGGCATCGGCGCGATCCTTCTCACAAAAGTATGGGTCTCGCCATACGCAATCTACGCCGGCGTGGGCGGCATGTTGATCCTCACCATCTTCTGCATGGTACTTGGCAACGCAATTGATCTGCGCGAGGATATCAAGAAGCACCTGAAGTAAGGCAATTCGTATGCGTGGATTTGAAGTCTCTTAAAGTCGTGTACAATCGGCAAATGATACATATCATTCGTGAACATGCAACCACAGAACAATTGCAGGAAATGATGGAAATGCTTGAAACCTACATCAAACTTGCTGTGGATATTGAACGAGGCATTTTGGCGGGCGGTGGGGCAATGCACGCAGATTGTGAAGCGGTTTTGCTGGAAGATGGAAGCCGGCAGGAATTTATCTGGGGCGCAGATTGGAATCCAGAAGCACAGGAAGTTACGTTCGAATCGCTAATCAACATTCGTCCGCGGCAAAATAATCGTTCTATGGAACTACAGGCCCCAGGTCTTCGCGCTCAAGTGGAACAAATCACACGGAAATTATTAGGCGGCATATGAAAGATTGGACGGCAATTAAAGAACGTTATCTGCGCGATGATATCCCCATCCGCCTGGGCGGGCTGGCCGCAAACTTAAGCCGCATCAAATCGTTTGCAAACAATGAAAAAAACAAGGCCCTAGTCGAAAGCCTTATTGATGAAAGCAAGCATTTTATTGAGTGGACAGCCCCCGAGGCCGAAATAGAGACTGCGGCACAACTGGTTGAACTACAAGTTGAACTTGCACTTCTGCAATTCAAACTTGATGGAATCTGGCCGGATACAAATCAAAGAAGGCGGATTTCAGAGAAATCCAACGTCTGGTCACAACAGGTATTGCTGGCTTCCGGATTATTGGGATAGCCCGCTTATTAACATCATGTGGTGAATGAATCAAAAAGAGCCTGACGCTTTCGAGTCAGGCTCTTTTTTGCGGATTTAGCCGAGAATGGTGACGTTGGTCGCCTGCGGGCCCTTGGGGCCTTTCTCAACAGTGAATTCGACTTTCTGGCCTTCCTGGAGATTGCGGTAACCATCGCCTTGAATGGCGGAGAAATGGACGAACACGTCCGCTCCGCCTTCACGGGCGAGGAAACCATAACCCTTGTCTCCATTGAACCACTTTACCATACCGATTATTCTGTCAGACATTTTTGCCTCCTTTGGCAAATAAAAAATTGTTTTAGGTAAATCTGTTTGTTCCATCGGAGGGCAAAACAAAACAGCCCACAGTCAAACTGTGAGCTGTTGATGTTCTTCAAACCAACGTAACCTACCGTTTTCCTATCTGGTTTCAACAATAACACACGTATCCATATCCGTCAATCAAAAAGAGACTCCAATATTGCGGTTATAATCTTTTCCATGAACTTTTTAATTACCGGAGCCGCGGGATTCCTCGGCTCTTCTCTTGCAAACCAACTCGCCCGCGAAGGGCATCAGGTGCGCGGGCTCGACGACCTCTCCACCGGCGATCCCAAAGTGCTCGCGCCCGATGTCCACTTTACGCGCGGAGACGTGAGCGACCGCCCAAAGTTGTGGACTCTGCTTCAGGATGTGGATGTGGTCTATCATCTCGCCGCGCGCGTTTCGGTGCAGGAATCCATTTTGTATCCGCGCGACTACAACTCCGTCAACGTGGGCGGGACGGTGGCCTTGATGGAAGCCATGCGCGACGTGGGAGTCAAACGCGTCGTTCTTGCTTCGTCCGGGGCTGTGTACGGCGATTTGGGAGACGCTACACTGAAAGAGTCTGCCATACCAAATCCGCGCTCGCCGTATGCCGTTTCCAAACTTGCAGCGGAATACTACGTCCGCACCATTGGAAATCTCTGGAATATCGAAACCCTCAGCCTGCGGATTTTTAACGCCTACGGGCCGGGTCAACACCTTCCGCCTTCGCATCCGCCTGTTGTGCCACATTATCTTCGTCAGGCGCTTCGCGGCGGGACGCTGGTCGCGCATGGCGACGGAAGCCAGACCCGCGATTACGTTTATGTGGATGATGTGGTCAGCGCAATGGTAGCCGCGGCAACCGCGCCGAATATCAACGGCCTCGTCATCAACGTCGGCTCAGGGGTGGATACTTCAGTCAAGGATTTGATTCGCATTGTGTTGGAAGTGACAGACAGCAAAGCCAACGTGGTCTACAACCCTCAAACCTCGGGCGGCGTCTCGCGCATGAAAGCGGATTTGAACCTGGCGAAGGAAAAACTCCGCTTTCAGCCTTCGATCAAGTTGGAGGATGGCTTGAGGTTGACGCTTCAACGCGATCCTCGATTCAAGTAACCTCTCAATAACAAATGTCGTTGCGAGCGTTTGTTGCGAAGCAATCCCCAGTTAAACAGATTTACTTTCTCAAGGGAATGCATTCAATAAGTTGGAGATTGCTTCTCGAAGACTCGCAACAACATGGAAGCAATATGACTCTCCCCCGTAAATTCTACAACCGCCCCACGTTGACCGTTGCGCGTGAATTGCTTGGCACGCGGTTGGTGCATATTTCAGGCGGAAAAAAACTTGTCGGACTCATTACCGAAACCGAGGCGTATATCGGCGAGGAAGACCTTGCCTGTCACGCCAAAGCCGGGCGGACGATTCGCACGGACCCGATGTATGGTCCGCCGGGACATGCGTACGTCTACTTCACCTATGGCAATCATTGGATGCTGAATGTAGTGACCGAAAAGGAAGGTTTCCCTGCGGCGGTGTTGATCCGCGCGATTCAGCCAATTGAGGGAATCGAAATTATGATGAAGCGACGTCAGGGGCGGGATACGTTTGGGCCGGGGAAGTTGACGCAGGCGCTGGGAATCACCAAAAGTGAGAACTATGCCGATTTGACGGAACCAGCCTCCAGTTTAAGAATCGAAGCGGGGTTTAAAGTCCCAGATAAAAGCGTGACGATTGGCCCTCGCGTGGGTTTAAATAAGACGACAGAGCCATGGCTGTCCATGCCGTGGAGATTTTTAGTCAAAAATCATGTCATTGCGAGCCGCGAGCCTCAAATGGCGAGTGTGGCGAAGCAATCCCAAATTAAATAGGAGATTGCTTCGTCGGGACGAACACCCTCCTCGCAATGACAACAACGGAGGAATGATGGGTTTACTTGATGGAAAGAACGCGTTGATTTTTGGTTTGGCAAACGAGCGTTCGATTGCGTGGGGAATCACGCAGGCGTTCAAGCGCGAGGGCGCGAATTTGGGAATCAGTTACGCGGGCGAAATGCTAGAACGCCGCGTGAAGCCGCTCGCCGAACAGGTGGATTGCAAATGGGTCGAAGAATGTGACGTGACCAGCGATGAGCAAATTGCCGCGACTGCGGAAAAAGCCGCAAAGCATTTTGGAAAGATTGACGTGCTGGTTCATTCGATTGCCTTTGCCGGGCGCGATGAATTGAGCAAGCCATATTACCAGACCAGCCGCGAGGGATTCAAAACCGCGATGGATATCAGTGTGTTTTCGTTCATCGCATTGACCAATGCGTTTTTACCGATTTTGAATCCCAACGCTTCGGTGATGTGCCTCACCTATTATGGCTCGGTAAAGGTCGCGCCGCATTACAACGTGATGGGCGTGGCCAAGGCCGCGTTGGAATCTTCCACAAGATATTTGGCCTACGACCTCGGCCCGCAGAAGATCCGCGTGAATGCGATTTCGGCGGGGCCGATCCGCACGCTGGCGGCGGCAGGCGTGGGCGGCTTCCGCGACATGTACAAACACTTTGCGGATATGTCTCCCATGCGCGAGAATGTAACGATTGAAGATGTGGGCAACTCGGCAGTATTTCTCGCTTCCGATCTTTCACGGCGTATCACGGGTGAGGTGCTTTACGTGGATTCTGGTTTCAACACAGTTGGCGTGCAGATGATAGGGAAGGAAGAGGGGAAGGAGTAAGTTCGTCACACAAGTACACAAGTACACAGGTACACAGGTACACAGGTACACAGGTACACAGGTAAACACGTAGACAGGTGATGTTTGCGTGTTTTTTTCTTGTTCCTTGTGTACGAGTTTCCTTGTATACCTGTTTTCAAGGTAAAATTGAGAAATCATAGTCAAATTCCACTGCACAGAAGCAAGCGAAAAACTGAAATGCAAATCATTTACACTCCAAAATCCGATATCTTATACATCCGTCTCGACGAGATAAAACAGGATGTGATTAATCAGCGTGTTTCGGAAGATGTGGTGCTGGATATGGACAGTGAAAATCGCATCGTTGGCATCGAAATCATGGACGCATCGATACGCCTTAACTTGAAAAACATTTTGCCTGTGGAATTCCAGGTTGCCGCAGGAGTCAGCGCCTAATGTTCAAACGCAACGTCACCCCCGCCGAGACCGCGCAACCCGTGCAAGCCGTCGAGCGAATCACGTCGGTGCTTGGCTCCGGGCTGATCTGGCATGGAAGTATCAACGGCTCGGGCGGCGTGCGCATCGAAGGCGCGTTCGAAGGCGAAATCGCCCTGCGCGGGATGTTGGTCGTCGGCGAGACGGGGCGCGTCACCTGCCAGAACGTCCGCGCCAACACCGTCATCGTGGCGGGCGCGGTGCGCGGCAACATCACCACCCAAAAACTCGAAATCCGCGCCTCGGGCCGTGTTTGGGGAGACGTGGTCACAACCGCATTCGTGACCGAAGAAGGCGCCTTCCTTCGCGGCCAAATTCGGATGGAAGAAACGGTCGAGCTTGACCTTGAGCCTGCTCCCGAAGCGACGCCTTCGGAGGCCGCCCAGGCAGAATCCATTGCGCAGACGCCGATTCAGATTTCCACCCCCGAACCGGCCATCCCAACTGATTCAACACAAAAGACAGTGCGGAAAAAGAAAAGCGAACCCTAATCTTGTACGGGCGACCCTCGCGGTCGCCCTTTTCAATGGACAGGGACAAGCCCTATCCCTACGATATTATGAAATACACAGAACTCAAAATCCAGACCCAGCGTGAAGCCCCCAACAATGCGCGGACGGAGGGATTCGCATTCCTCGTCCGCGCGGGATATATCACCCGCGAAAATGAAATCCTGCCGCTGGGTCAACAGGCCATTTCACATCTGAAGGAACTATCAACCGATCCATCTTTCTTTTCGCTCCTCTCCCTGCCAGTCCTTCACAGCGACCGCGAAGTTTTCTTTCCATTTTCCACCGGCGACACAGAGGTCATCCACTGCGAATCTTGCGGGTATACCGAGCGACTCGAACTCGCGCAATTCAAAAAGACGTCGCTTCCCCACGAGGATGAACTTCCGCTCGAAAAAGTGTTGACTCCCGATTGCAACACCATCGAGTCGCTTGCGAATTTCCTCGGCGTGCCAAAGGAGAAAACCGCCAAAGCGTTGATGTACACCCGCATCGCGGACGGTCAATTTGTCTTCATCGTCGTGCGCGGAGATATGCAGATGAGCGAGGCGAAACTCCGAAACATCCTCGGGGAGATAAAACTTGCAGGTGCAGAATCAATTCGCGGGTCGGGCGCAGAAGCGGGGTTTGCATCTCCAATCGGCTTGAACGCGAAGCGTGCCCTCATCGTCGTGGATGATTTGATTCCGCAATCGCAGAATCTCGTGGCGGGCGCAAACGAGGCGGGGTATCACTTCAAGAACACGAATTACGCGCGCGATTATTCCGCCGAAATTGTTGCAGATGTGACCCAGGCCAAAGTGGGCGATCCCTGTTTCAATTGCGGCAATCCGCTTTCTGCGTTTAATTCTCTTCGGCTGGCTGTGCGTTCCGAATTCGACTTTGAAAATATTCTGCTCGCCCTCGCCGAGATTCATCACGACGAAAAGGGGTTAACCCTTCCCAAATCCGCCGCGCCGTTTGATGTGTATCTCATGCACGTGCCCGGCAAACAAATGGACACGCGCACCGAAGTGGAAAAAATTTATGCTCAATTGCAAGAGGCTGGAATTTCCATCCTCTTCGATGATCGCGACGAGCGGGCGGGAGTCAAATTCAACGATGCGGATTTGATCGGCTGTCCGTTGCGGATGACGGTTGGGGAGAAGGCGCTTCAAAATGGGATGGTAGAATTGAGGAAACGGACAGAGAAAGAGAATCAACTTGTTCTCATTACGAATCTGTTTTCAGCGGTTCAAACAAACCATGAGTAACGATATTAAGATTTTTGAAAAAGATAACCATAAAATAATCTTTGGAGATGTCCTGGAATCCTTGAATGCTTTCGTTCCAGATCAATCCATTGATTTAGTCTTTGCTGATCCTCCCTATAATATTGGCAAGGACTTTAACGGCAGAAAAGACAAGTGGGAGACAGAAGAAGCGTATCTGGAATGGTGTTACCAGTGGCTCGACCTTTGCATCCAAAAGTTGAAGCCAAATGGCAGTTTTTACGTGATGACTTCCACCCAGGCGATGCCTTTTTTCGATGTTTATCTGCGAAAGAAACTAGATGTTTTATCCAGAATTGTATGGCATTATGACAGCTCCGGCGTTCAGGCAAAGCGTTATTATGGCTCAATGTATGAGCCAATCCTATTTTGCGTGAAGGACAAAGAGAACTACACGTTTAACAGCGAGAATATTCTAGTAGAGGCGAAAACTGGCGCAAAGCGAAGGTTGGTCGATTATCGTAAACCCATTCCAACGGTCTACAACAGCCAGAAAGTACCTGGAAATGTATGGCAATTTCCCAGGGTCCGCTACCGTATGGATGAATACGAAAACCATCCCACACAAAAACCTGTGGCCTTACTGGAACGCATCATTCTTGCAAGTTCCAACGCGGGCGATATCGTTCTCGATCCCTTTTCCGGCACGTTCACCACATCGTTTGTCGCAAAAAAACTGGGGCGCAGATCCATTGGAATCGAAGTAGAAGAAGAATACTTGAAAATCGGTTTGCGCCGTTTGCAAATTCTGTCATCCTACAAAGGCGAGGAACTTCGACGCAAACCGCGCTCGTATGAAAAGATCGATCCGGCTCAACCAACCCTAAAGCTATTCGGATAATCTTCAATGGAACACGAATTCACTAGTCAAATACTGGACGTGCTGAAAAAGAATATTGGCGAAAAGGGAGGTCTTGTATTTGAAAGGAGTCCTCTGCTTCAATACCTGAACATCAAGACTCGTTCGGCTGCAAGAGGCTCTAAAGCCCGCAGTAGTTTCGCCAATTTATATGCCATTTACGTTCTCGTGGAAGATTATCTCAAACATGGTTTTGAAACCAGAAGAGATTACAACAAGTATGAAGGGGCAAAATTCACATCATTACTCGAACGGCAAAGGGAATTGCCTTTCGGAAACAAATTACAAAACCATGCGCTAAACCATCGCCTAAATGAGGAATTCAAGAAGTATTTTCCCGAAATCGAGTTTATACCAATCCTCAGAGACGTTCGGGAAAATCGTTACTGGTTCAACGAAAATCTTCTAAAAGTAAAAGAAGGCAAGAGAATCTACAATATCGCACAAGCAGTTACAGGAATAATTGAGCGATACATCCAGGCAAAAGAAACAGCATTTAAGTCGTTCATTGAGACTTGCGAACGATTAAAAGCAATATCCGGCGAAAATGATGTGGCCGTATCAGAGTTCATCGAGAGATTGCTTGCCCCAAATTCAGACGCCAGAATATTCGAAATAGTGAGCTACGCTATTCTACGTTTTTACTATCACGACCAAATTGTTTATTTTGGCTTTGATCGAGCTCACATCAAACCAGAAAATCTAAAGCTATTCAAAACAGGACGGACCAACGCCAACGATGGCGGTATAGATTTTGTTATGCGTCCGTTGGGCAGGTTTTTTCAGGTGACGGAAACATTGGACGTAAAAAAATACTTTCTCGATATAGATAAGATCGAACGTTTTCCCATTTCATTTGTCATAAAGTCAGCTGAAGGTATAGATGTACTTCACGGAAGACTTCGCGAAGGGGCACAGAGACTGTACTCTGTCGACGTGATCGTCGAAAAATATATGTCCTGCATCGAGGAAATTATCAACATCCCCACATTAATCAATCGTTTCAGGAAGGCCAAAACGCAGGGCTATCTGCGCCAAATCCTGGATGAAATCATCACCCAAAGCAAGGTCGAATTTAATTATGAAGAATAATCCCTCAAACCCCCATTCTCCCCAATCTTGACTGATGCAATTTGCTTCGCCACCTGAAATAATACCCCATGCAAAAACCCGCCCCCACCTTCCTCCAAATCATCGCCAGAGATTATCTCGCGCAGAATTACTTCGCAATGATCTTCAGCGGATGGGTCGTCTATTTGATCGATGTCCTCTTCAAAGGGAACTTCACGCTTTTCCTCTTTGCCTTTGCCACAATCCTTACACTCGCCGGGCTGGTAATTTTTTACCTGCGATACAATCTCATCGTCTCCACTTTTTCAGAAGGGACGGAAGTGACGGGACAGATCACAGACATCCGCACCTTCCCTGCCGGAAAGAATGCCGATTACATCATCGAGTACGAGTACACTTTCAACGGAAAAAAATATCAGTACAAAAACCGCGTCAAGAAAAACGCCTGCGCCGCAACGTTGAGACAGGGTCAATCGGTAATTTTGCTGGCGCACAAGAAGACCCCACACATCGCCTTCATAAAGGAAATCTACCTGGAACACGCATAAATGACCCAATATAAAATTCCCATGTCCTCCCCCGACCTGATCGAAGCAGACCGCCAGGCGGTGATCGAAGTCATCAACACGCCCATCCTCAGCATGGGCAAGTGGACTCCCGCCTTCGAGAAAACATTCTGTGACCTGACCGGCGCGAAGCACGCCATCTCGGTCAACTCCGGCACGGCAGGACTGCACCTGTGCGTCCGCGCGGCAGGAATCGGCGCGGGGGACCTCGTCATCACCACGCCATTTTCGTTCGTGGCTTCGTCGAATGCGTTGCTGTTCGAGAACGCGATTCCCGTTTTCGTGGATATTGACCCAAAGACGGGAAACATCAACCCGGAGTTGGTGGCGGATGCGGCAAGGAATATCGAAAAGTATCTTCCCCGTCACTTGTCACCTGTCACCCGCCACTCGTCACTCAAGGCGGTTTTGCCCGTAGATGTGTTCGGTCAACCCGCCGACATGGATGCGATCAATGCGGTGGCGCAAGAGCATGGATTGAAAGTCATCGAAGATTCGTGCGAGGCGTTGGGCGCGACGTACAAAGGCAGACAGGCTGGTACGCTTGGCGATTTCGGCATCTTTGCGTTTTACCCGAACAAACAAATCACGACAGGCGAAGGCGGAGTCATCATCACGGACGACGACGAGGCGGCGCATTTCATGCGGGCGTTGAGGAATCAAGGACGCGCCCCGGGCGACACCTGGCTTCAGCATACGCATCTCGGCTACAACTATCGCATTGACGAAATGTCGGCGGCAATGGGCGCTTCGCAAATGTCCCGGCTGGATGAAATTCTCTCGAAACGGAATCAGGTTGCAGGTTGGTATGAAGCGCGGCTGTCCGAAATCCCCGGAGTCGAAACTCCGTTCATCGAATCCTTCACGACGCGCATGTCGTGGTTCGTGTACGTCATCCGCTTCGATAAAAGAATCAACCGCGATGAAATGGCAAAGAGACTCGATGCGCGCGGCATTCCCGTGCGGCCCTATTTTCTGCCGATCCATTTACAGCCGTACATGGTGGAGCGGTTTGGCTGGCGCGAAGGCGATTTCCCTGTGACCGAAGATTTGGGCAAACGCGGACTCGCGATTCCGTTCAGCGGCGTGATGACCGAGGAACAGGTGAACGAAGTTTGCGAAATCATCCGCGAGGAAATCGTTACGTAACACGTATTACGTAATTCGTAAGAGACACCCTCCCCATGAATGTTGGACACTTTCCCCCACCCAAACGACGCGGCTTGATCGTGCATGGAATTATCATCCTTGTGCTTGCCGCAATCGCCATCGTTGGTTTTGCCAGCCTTTCACGCGCGGAGGTTGGCCCGGCGTTTTTGATTTCGCTTCTCGCTTCGCTGTTTTCGTTTGCGCCGATTCCGTTTTTTGTATATCGCGGATACTCCCTGTTGCGGGCAGATTATCACATGGATCGCGACAGCCTTGCCATCAACTGGGGGTTGCGCGTCGAAGACATCCCGTTGACAGACATCGAATGGATGCGCCCGGCAGATGACCTCACCCGCCCGCTTGCGCTTCCTTCGCTTCCATTGCCCGGCGGCCTGCTTGGATTGCGCCGTCACCCCGATCTCGGCCTGGTGGAGTTTCTCGCATCAGACGTGAAAAAACTTTTGCTGGTGGCAACCGCAAAACGAGTCTTTGTCATCTCGCCAGATGATCCCGCCGCGCTCACACAAACCTTTGCCCGCGCAACAGAAATGGGAAGCCTCGCACCCGTGGAAGCAAAATCGGTGTACCCATCGTTCGTCGTCACGCAGGCATGGGAAAGCGGCATCGCGCGTTATCTCTGGCTCACCGCGTTATTTTTGAATCTGGGATTGTTCGTCTGGGCAAGCCTCATCATCCCATCCACGCCGCGCGTTGCGCTCGGGCCGCAGTTCGCCGGAAGCGCGCTCGAAACCCTGCCATCCTCTCAACTCATCATCTTCCCCGTTGCAAGTCTTTTGCTCACGGTCATGGGTTGGATCGCGGGTTTGTATTTCTACCGCTGGGATCGCGAACGCATCCTCGCATTCATCATCTGGGGCTCCAGCACACTCA